>JAURMS010000175.1 GCA_030830595.1 Gammaproteobacteria bacterium
ACACAATTACAAACTTTAAGTAAATATTTAATTGGATTAATTGGAGACGCCCATGAGCGACAAGGCACTGGAACACGCCATCAGGCAGGTCGAATCGACCCCGGCCGGTCTGCTGCGGGTCAAGGGCTTTTTCGACCCTGACACTTTTACCGTCAGCTACGTGGTCCACGATCCTGGCTCGATGCGCGGCGCCCTCATCGACAGCGTGCTCGACTTCGATCCACCGTCCGGACGTACACGGCACGCATCCGCACAGAAGCTCATTGATTACGTTCATGAACAGGGCATTACGATTGACTGGCTGCTGGAGACCCACGCCCATGCGGATCACCTCTCGGCCGCGCCCTGGCTGCAGGAACGCCTCGGCGGCCAACTGGCCATCGGCGAGCGCATCACCACCGTTCAGGAAACCTTCGGCAAGCTGTTCAACGAGGGCACGGAATTCCAGCGCGATGGCTCCGACTTCGACCGTCTGTTCGCCGATGGCGATACCTTTAAGGTGGGCGATATCCCCGCTACCGTCCTGCACGTACCGGGCCACACACCCGCGTGCGTGGCCTATGTGATAGGCGAGGCAGTCTTCCTGGGCGACACCATGTTCATGCCCGACTACGGCAGTGCGCGGGCTGACTTCCCGGGCGGCGATGCCCGGCAACTGTATCGCTCGATGCGCCGGCTGCTGGCGCTGCCGCCGGCCACCCGCCTGTTCATGTGCCACGACTACCTGCCGGCCGGACGCACGGAATACGTCTGGGAAACCACCGTCGAGGCCCAGCGCAAGGGTAATATTCATGCCCATGACGGCATCACCGAGGAGGAATTCGTGAAGATGCGCACCGAGCGCGACGCCACGCTGGCAGTCCCGCGCCTGATCCTGCCCTCGATTCAGGTCAATATGCGGGCCGGTCACCTGCCACCGGCAGAATCGAACGGCATGTCCTATCTCAAGCTGCCACTGAACGTGCTGTGATGGACGCCTTTGCCAACGCCATGCCCCTGCAGGGGTTCATCGGTGGGCTGTTCATCGGCCTCGCTTCCGCCATCGTGCTGCTCGGACTCGGCCGGATCGCCGGCGTCAGCGGCCTGGCGGCGCGCGCCTTCGGTATCGCCAGTGCCGGACCACCCAAGTCCATCGCGATTGCCTTCATCGTCGGCCTGCCCTTGGGTGCGCTCGTCACCAGCCTGCTCTTTGCGGGCGTCGAGGTGCACTTCCCGGAGTCCTGGTTTCCGCTGATCGTAGGCGGCCTCTTGGTCGGTTTCGGCAGCAGACTGGGATCGGGTTGCACCAGCGGCCATGGCGTCTGCGGGCTGTCCCGGCTCTCGCCGCGATCCATCCTGTCTACGCTCACCTTCATGCTCTCGGGATTTATTACCGTCGGGCTGCTTCGCAGCGGAGGCTTCCTGTGACGCGCATTGCCATCGCCCTACTCGCCGGCGCCCTGTTCGGCGGTGGGCTCGCCTACTCGGGGCTGGCCGACCCCATGCGCGTCCAGGGTTTCCTGGACCTGCTCGGCGACTGGGACCCCACCCTGATGTTCGTGATGGGCGGGGCCCTGGTGCCCATGGCCATCGCCTGGCGCGTTCAGGCCCGCGCCGGCAAGCCGTGGCTGGAGGAGCGCTTCGAATTGCCGGGTACGCGACACCTGGATGCCAGGCTCGTCATCGGTGCCATCCTGTTCGGCGCAGGATGGGGCATCGGCGGCCTGTGTCCGGGGCCGGCTTTCGCCAACCTCGCGCTGGCCCCGCTGCCGACGCTCGCCTTCGTCATCGCGATGCTGGTGGGTATGCTGCTGCACCGGGCTATCACGGACTGATTCAAAAAACGAACCTGGGGGAGACTCGACCATGCACATCAATAAGCTGACCGAAGACTACGCCGTCTGCGCGCAGATTCAGGCTGCAGACGTCGCGGCCATCAAGGCAGCAGGCTACCGCTCCATCATCTGCAACCGGCCAGATAGCGAGGAGTTCGGCCAGCCGCCGGTTGCCGAGATTGCCGCCGCCGCCAAGGCGGAAGGCCTGGTATTCCATCACGTGCCAGTCGTGTCCGGCCGCATGACCATGGATGACGTCAAGGCCATGGCCGCGGCACTTGCCGAAGCCCCTGCCCCGGTGCTCGCCTTCTGCCGCAGCGGCGCACGCAGCGGCAACATCTGGCAGGCAGCACAGGAGTTGCAGCCGTGAGTGCTGCCGGAAAGAGCTTCGACGTCGTGATCGTCGGTGGCGGCAGCGCGGGCATCGCCACGGCCGCGAGCCTGCTGCGCCGCCGTCGCGGACTCAAGATCGCCATCGTCGAGCCGAGCGACGTGCATTATTACCAGCCGGGCTGGACCATGGTCGGCGCCGGGGTTTTTTCCGCAGATTTCACCCGCCGGGAGGAGGCCAAGGTCATGCCTTCTGGCGTGGCCTGGATCCGTCAGGCAGCTTCGGGGTTCGTACCGGAAGACCACAGGGTCGTCCTCGCTGACGGCAGCGACGTCAGCTACAGGGCACTGGTCGCCTGCCCGGGCATCAAGCTCGACTGGGCCGCGATTCCCGGCCTGCCGGAAACGCTCGGCCAAAACGGGGTCACCTCTAACTACGGCTACGACCTGGCGCCCTACACACACCAACTGGTCGGCCAGTTGCGTTCAGGCCGTGCACTCTTCACCCAGCCACCGATGCCCATCAAGTGTGCCGGTGCCCCGCAGAAAGCCATGTACCTTTCCTGCGATCGCTGGCGGCGCGCAGGGGTCCTTCGGGACGTCGACGTCCAGTTTCACAATGCTGGCGCGGTCCTCTTTGGTGTGGCGGCCTACGTGCCCGCGCTGATGGAGTACGTCGAGCGCTATGGCATCCACCTCAACTTCGAGTCGAAGCTGGTGGCCATCGATGGTCCGGGCAAGGTCGCCACCTTCGAGCAGAAGCGTGAAGGCGAGGTGCACCGCGTGGAAGAGCGCTTCGACATGATCCACGTGGTGCCGCCCCAGGTGGCCCCTGATTTCGTTCGCTCCAGCCCTTTGGCGGCAGCCAGCGGGTTCATCGAGGTCAACGAGGCCACGCTGCGCCACGTGCGCTACCCGGACGTGTTTGCGCTCGGCGATGCCTGCTCTGCTTCCAATGCGAAGACGGCCGCGGCCGTGCGCAAGCAGGCGCCGGTGGTAGCAGTGAACGTGCTGGCGACGCTCGACGGCAAGGAACCGGTCGCCGATTACGACGGCTACGGCAGCTGTCCACTCACGGTCGAGCGCGGCAAGATCGTGCTCGCCGAGTTCGGCTACGGCGGCAAGCTCCTGCCCTCGTTCCCGACCTGGTTGATCGAGGGCCGCCGCCCCTCGCGTCTCGCGTGGCTCCTGAAGGACACCATCCTGCCGCCGGTCTATTGGCATGGCATGCTGAAGGGGCGCGAATGGATGGTGAAGCCGCACCCGATCGGCAGCTGATCCATGTCGCTCGCACGCTTCCTGCCGATCCTGGAGTGGGGTCGCAGCTACAACGCTGCGACCTTCACCAGCGACCTCAACGCGGCCGTCATCGTCACGATCATGCTGATCCCGCAGAGCCTCGCCTACGCGATGCTCGCCGGCCTGCCCCCGGAGATCGGCCTCTATGCCTCCATCCTGCCGCTGGTGGCCTATGCACTCTTCGGCACCAGCCGAACGCTGGCTGTGGGCCCGGTCGCGGTGGTCTCGCTGATGACACTTACGGCCGCGGGGCGGGTCGCCGAACCCGGTACCCAGGCCTTCATCGAAGCCGCCATCGCGCTCGCGACGCTCTCCGGCGGCATCCTGCTGCTGATGGGTCTGCTGCGACTCGGCTTCATCGCCAACCTGCTCTCCCATCCGGTCATCTCCGGCTTCATCACTGCGAGCGGTCTACTCATCGCGATCGGCCAGCTGAAATCCATTCTGGGCGTCTCGGCCAGCGGCGAAACCCTCCTGCTGCTGGCCCTCTCGCTGGTGCAGCACCTGCCCGACGTACACCTGCCCACGCTTGCAGTTGGCCTGCCGGCCCTGGCCTTCCTGTTCTGGGTGCGCAAGGGCCTGAAGCCGCTGCTGATGCAACTGGGCTTACCCAACCGGCCGGCAGAGCTGATCGCGCGCGCCGGTCCGATCATGGCGGTAGCCGCCTCCACCGCCGCCGTGGTGGCCTTCGACCTGGATGCGGCCGGGGTGCGCGTGGTCGGCGCCGTGCCGCAGAGCCTGCCCCCGCTGGGCCTGCCCGGCTTTGATGCCGAGCAGTGGCAATCCCTGCTGATCCCGGCACTGCTCATCAGCACCATCGGCTTCGTGGAGTCGGTGTCGGTGGCCCAGACCCTGGCTGCGAAGCGTCGCCAGCGGATCCAGCCCGACCAGGAACTGATTGGCCTGGGAGCTGCCAACCTGGCCTCGGCTGCCTCCGGTGCCTACCCGGTCACCGGCGGCTTCGCGCGCAGCGTCGTGAACTTCGATGCCGGCGCGGAAACCCCGGCAGCCGGTGCCTTCACCGCAGTGGGTATTTCCCTGGCGGCGCTGTTCCTCACGCCCTTCCTCGCGCGCCTGCCGGTGGCCACCCTCGCTGCCACCATCATCGTTGCGGTCCTGACACTGGTGGATCTCAAGACGCCCGTCAGGGTGTGGCGCTATTCGCGGGCGGATTTCAGCGCCATGGCCGCGACCATCCTGCTCACCCTGACCGTAAGCGTCGAGGCAGGCGTCACGGCCGGTGTGGTGTTGAGCCTGGCCCTGTTCCTCTGGCGGGCGTCGAGGCCGCACGTGGCCGTGGTCGGCCAGGTGCCGGGTACCGAGCACTTCCGTAACATTCTTCGACACCAGGTCATCACCTACCCGAACATTCTCACCCTGCGCATCGACGACTCCCTGACCTACCTGAACATGCGTTGGGTGGAAGAATTCCTGATCGAAGAACTCGCCGAGCACCCCGAGTTGGAGCACGTCGTGCTGATGTGCTCCGCGGTCAACGCCATCGACGCCTCGGCGCTCGAGAGCCTGGAGGCCATCAACCAACGGCTGGTGGATGGCGGCATCCAACTGCACCTGTCGGAGGTCAAGGGTCCGGTCATGGATCGCCTGCAGGACACGCATTTCCTGCAGGCGCTGAGCGGGCGGGTGTTCCTGTCCCAACACCAGGCCGTCGAGGCCCTCCGGGCCGGCTGATCCCAGCAGGCGTCAGTTCAGCGGCGACTGCACCGGACGACCGGCAGTCGTCCACTCGTGCATGGATCCGTCATAGAGAGCCACCTTTGGGTTACCCACGATCTCGTGCATCACGAACCAGGCCCCAGAGGCGAGATGGCCGGTGTTGCAATAGGTGATCGAGGCGGCCTCGGGCGAGATGCCCTGTGCTTGCAGCACGCCGCGATATTCCTCAGCCTTGAGAAACCTCGCAGCACCCCCGACCTGACGGGTGACCAGTTCCGGCGGGAGGGCGCGCGCACCAGGCAAGTGCCCGCCAGCCGTCACCGAGGAGCGGCGCGACAAGCCGTAGAACTGGCTCATGTCACGACCATCGACGAGCTGCACGTCGCTGGCTGCCAGCGCGGCTTCAACCGCCTCCATCCCGGCGAAGAGGTCCACCCGGAGGGGCCCGGCCTGCCAGTTGCCCGCCTCGGGCGTCACCGCGGCCTCGATGCTCCACGGACGTCCCTCGGCCAGCCATCCGGTCAGGCCACCGTCCAGGATGGCGATGTTGTCGTGACCGTAGACCTTGAACTGCCAGTACAGCCGGGTCGCGTCATCCACATCGGCTGTGCTCGCACCCAGAGGCACCACCACCAGAGGCTCCCCCTGCTGCACACCCCAGCTGCGCGCCAGTGCGGTAAACGCCTCCGGGGTCGGCAGCATGGCCTTGACCTTGCGTCCGTCGATCTCGCGCTCGACACGGAGACTGGCGGGATCGACGAGCACGGCACCTGCCAGGTGCCCTGCAGCCTCCTCCAGGAGCGGCCGGGCGCCCTCGCTGGCAGGCGTCGCATACACCGGCGCTCGCACGAAAGTCTCGGGCGTGCTGCCCACGTCGAGTACCCGGACCTGATCAAGGTGGGACGCCAGCCATGCGGCATCCACCACCGGTCCCGGCAGGGGCTCACCAGCCGAAGCGGTGCCCTGCAGGCAAGCCAGCATCCCTATCGCGGCTACAGCCAGAATCCTGTTCATCTCTGTCTACCTCCGGGTGATCAAGACCGGTCCCGCCTGCGGCACGGCAAGGCTGGCCAGGGTGTAAGTTCGACGGTCCTGCATGACCTGCTCGAGGGGCCGACCTCGCGACAATGCGCCAAGGCGCTGTTGACGCAGCCGTAGCAGTCGACGAAGCAGTCGCTCGTGTTCATCCAGCAGCGCACGCAACCAGCGGGCCACCGAGCCCACCGCGCCCGAGGCCGCCACCCGCCAGCGGGCGAGCCATTGCTGGCGAACGGCCAGCGACCAGGAGGCCTCACCGGTGACCCATCCGTTGACCTGCGTAAAGGCCAGCGGCTGGCCCAGCGGATCCACCGCGATGCTCACCACGTGCAGCAGGCGACCCGAGGGCCGGGCAAACAAGTGAAAGTGTCCGTGCTCGCGCGCAACCCTTCCGCGTTCCTCAGGGCCGTGCGAGTGATAGTAGAAGGAAGTGCCCCTGCGGGCATCCGTAGTGTCCCCGAGGGGATAATGCTGCCCCACCCGGGGCGGCTCGCCGGGCGGCAGCAGCAGGTGCAATGCGCTGAGCCCCTGCCGGGCCCAGCGCAGTTCCTGGCGACGACGTTGGTCAGCCGCCCGGGCGTTCATGACTCACCCCGGCGCGCAGGGATTCTTGGGCTTGGCAGGCGCGCAAGGATTAGCCGGTTTCTTTGCGGGTGCGCAGGGATTGGCGGGCTTTTTGGCCGGCGCGCAAGGATTGTCCGACTCGCACTTCGCAGCAGGCGCACATGGGTTGCTCGACTTGCACTTCTCTTCTGGCGCCGCCTCTCGGCGCGGCCGGCAGGGCGCACACGGATTGGACTGCGCAACGGCACCCGACACCGCAGCCAAGGCCGGCACGACGCTGGCCGCAATCACGGCCCAATGGTTGGCGCGCTTAGCGCGCTTCTGGCGGCTCATCGTTCACCTCCCAATGCCTCATCAACGGTCACCGGTCCCGGGCCCGCGCGCTCCATGCGCCCCCCGAAGAAAAATCCGCCGGCAGCAGCGGCCACGAGCGCAGCCAGCACGACCCAGTTAGACACCCCAAGCAGGTCACCCAGCGTCTGGCGATCCGGTCCCTGCCCCGCAGACATGAAATCCTCGAGACCGGGGAAGGCCAGCGCAAACACCCAGGTACCTGCGACCAGGCCCACCAGGAACACCAGCGCATCGATCCGCCCGGAGGCGAAGCCGACCGCCGAAGTGCCCGGGCAATAGCCACCCACGGCCATCCCGGCACCGACCAGGCCGCCGCCCAGCAGCATGGGCCACAGCGCAGTGGTCGGGATGTACAGCGACTCGGGTTGCACCCAGCCCAGGGCCCGCAGGGCCTCTAGACCGATGGCCGCCACCAGCACCGCCGGGAACATCACCTTGAACACCGACCAGTCGCGCAGCTGGAACTGTCCCTGCAGCTTGCAGCCGCTGCCGAAACCAGCGTTTTCCAGCACGTAGCCGAACAGCACTCCACACAGGAGTCCCGATACGATGATGCCTGTATCCATGTCGTATTCCTCCGTGCGACCAGGTCAGTAGCGCTTGACTACCGACAGGGTCAGCATGTCCTCACTCAATGAGATCGTTTCCGTGCCACCAAAGCCGGGCCCAAAGACCAGGTTGAACAGCGAGCTGCCGGTGACGGTTTCCTTCTTGGCATGCGTGGCAGCCACCTGGAAAGTCAGGCTGTCGGTGGCATCCCAGGCCAGGCCCAGGCTGTAGTGGTCGCGCACCACCCCGGGCGCCAGGATGTTGAAGGTGACGTCCGCTGGCGTGATCGGGTTATCCGACTTGTTGTAGCCCGCCCGCAGCTTCAGGGTATTCGTGGCCTGCCATTCGGCACCAACGCGCCAGGCCGTGATGTCCTTCCAGCCGAACCCGGGGCCATTGTTCGCGCCCAGGGGCGCAACCGGCAGGCTGGGCAGTCCGACAGAGTTGACGCCGGAGTATTCGATGCGCAGGACATCGGCCGCCACCAGCAGCGACTCGCCTCGCCAGGACACGCCGAGGCCGTAGTTCGATGGGATGTCGAAGCCACCCTGCTCGGCAAACAAGCCCTTGTACTTCTTGAACTTGCCCATGTTCATCTTCGAGGCCCAGGTCAGGCCGACGCCGAAGGCGCCGAACTGGCCGTGGTATCCGAGGCGGATGCCTGCCCCCATGCTCTCGTCGTAGTCACGATTGGTGACGTTGCCGGGGCTGCCCGTGAACGGCGGAAAGCCCGGCGGATTGTCAAACGCCTGCAGGCCGAAGGCCTTGAACTTCTGGTACCCCAATAACGGCGAAATACCGATGGAATGCCCGGGTGCAATGCGGTGGGCAAAGGTGGGAGCGATGACCAGCTGCGCGAGGTCGACGCCCAGCCGCCCACCGCCGCAGAGCAGGTTTGCCGTATTGGGGCCGAAACCGCAGTCCAGCTGGCCGCCGTCGTAGGTGGTGTTCATGCCGCCATTGCCGTACAGCGTCACACCCCACGCGGAATCCTCGCCCACCTTCCGGTTCCAGGAGAACTCCGGGACCATGAAGTCTTCACGGCCGCTCTCCACGCTGGCATCGAGAAAGGCGCTACCACTACGGGTGGCCTTGCGCTTGGGGCTGAACCACTCGAGGCCAAATTGTAGGTCGTCTCCCGTGTCCACGGCGGTGGCCGGATTGTTGGCACCGGCGAAACCGTGGCCACTGACCGCGAAGCTGGCGCCACCCATGCCCTTGGAAGCGGCCCCGTAGCCGTGCGCAAAGTAGCCATCCGTCGCCAGGGCCGGCGTGCTGGCCAGCCCTGCTGCCAAGCCCAACATGCCGAGAAGTTTTTTGTTGCCGTGATTCATTGAGTTCCCCAAAAAAGATGTCTGTTTGAATTTAGAAATTATTTGCGTAACAGCGGCAGCCTGCTGACCAGCAGCCCCGCTGCGAAGAAACCGCCCAGGAACACGAAGCCCGCCACTGCCAGGGTGGCACTGCCGGAAAGGCCCAGCCCGCTGGTGCAGCCGGTAGCAAGCCTCGCACCGAACCCAGCCAGCATGCCGCCTGCGAGCGCCAGCACCAGCCTGCGCGCTGCGCCGTACTTGCGCGAGCCCTCCACCTGTACATGGAAGCGCCCCGCCGTGGCCGCAGCCAGGAAGCCGCCCAGGATGACCCCGACCACCTGCCAGGTGATCCAGCTGCCGCTCAGCGCGCCGGCCCCTGCCATGGGTGAGAGATATTCGTTCGCAGCGGTGGCGGCAGGCGCAGCCTGCATTCCGACCCAGGCCGCTGCCAGCGTGAAGAAGCCCGTGGCGCCCAGCCCGTGACCCGTGAAAATGAAGGTGGCGAGCAGGACGAGCCCGAGCGCAATGCCCGCCGCCAGCGGCGGCCAGAACGGGCGCGGAGCCGCGTGCGAATGCGCCGCATAGGCGCCAAGGTGCTGATCTGACATGTGTCCCCCGTAGTCAGCATTTGTACAACTTGCGTTCTGATAATATTTCAGTAAATTCTAATTTACAAATCTCGCAACTTTGCGCTGCGGGAAGAACGGACGATAGGGGACGCTCGTGATGAACAAGATTGACTTGAGTCAATGCCTTGCACTGATGGTGCTCGCAGCCTGCGCTGTACCGGCCCTCGCTGAGGCGCCTAGCACCGCCCTGCCCGCGGCGGCGCTCGAGTCCTTCAGGCCGCAAGACCCCGCCTGGGCTGCTCGGCTGGTACCCGACGACACCCAGGCCACCTGCATCCGCAGCCGCAACCTGCCAGAGGGCGAGGAAGCGGCAGCGCTGCTGAAGCGTGAGACGGACAGCGTGCGTTTTCCAGCGGACGGCAAGCTCTTGGGTGACTGGCGACGCGGCGAGGCCATCGCCCAGAACGGGCGTGGCCTGCAGCACTCGGACGCACCGGACACCGTAGTGGGTGGCAACTGCTACGCCTGCCAC
This sequence comes from Gammaproteobacteria bacterium, assembly GCA_030830595.1. GTDB lineage: Bacteria > Pseudomonadota > Gammaproteobacteria > Steroidobacterales > Steroidobacteraceae > SG8-30. Next base: position 10,040 of record JAURMS010000175.1, read on the forward strand.
CAGATCGCACCGAACGAAATCGGCTACGGCACGATAGGACCCAGTTTGCTGGGATATGGCCGCTTGCGTGGACAAGGCGAATTCATCCAGCGCTACACGTGGACCAAGATCTACAACGCCCAGGCTTACGTGCCCTGCAGCATCATGCCCCGCTTCGGCACCCAGGGCATTCTGGGGGAGCAGGACATTGCCGACCTGATGGCCCTGCTCCTGGATCCGGACTCACCGGTCAATGCCGAGCCTGCGGCCGAGACGAGCAACGACTCCGCGGATCGATAAACATGGACCGGAGGGAATTTCTCGCCGCGCTGGGGGCCGCCTACGCCGCAGGGTTGTGGTCGAGGGGCGCAGGCGCCCAGGTCAGCTACGACCTGCCCCGCTTCGGTAACGTCTCGCTGCTGCATATCACCGACAGCCACGGCCAGCTGCTGCCCATCCACTACCGCGAGCCGGATACCAACCTCGGTATCGGCCCGCAGTTCGGCCAGCCTCCGCACCTTGTTGGGTCGGCCTTCCTGAACCACTTCGGGATTGCCGCAGGATCGGCAGAAGCCTTCGCCTTCACGCCCATGGGCTACGTAGACGCCGCCGCGCAGTACGGCCGGATGGGCGGCTATGCGCATCTCGCAACGCTGGTAAAACAGCTACGAGCCTCGCGCCCTGGCGCCTTGTTGCTGGACGGCGGTGATGCCTGGCAGGGCAGCGGCACCGCGTTGTGGACCCGTGGCCTCGACATGGCGGAAGCCGGCGTGGAACTCGGGGTAGACGTCATGACCGGCCACTGGGAATTCACCCTCGGTGCCGAGCGGGTGCAGGAACTGGTGGAAGGCCCCCTCGCTGGCCGCACCGCTTTCATCGCCCAGAACATCGCCTCGGCCGATTTTGGCGACCCGATCTTCGAGGCCTCGGCGCTGCGCGAGATCAACGGCGTGCCGATCGGCATCATCGGCCAGGCCTTCCCCTACACGCCCATCGCCAACCCTCGGCACTTCACCCCCGAGTGGACCTTCGGCCTGCAGGAACGTGGCCTGCAAAGCGAGATCGACCGCCTGCGTGCGGCCGGTGCACAGGTGGTGGTGATCCTCTCCCACAACGGCATGGACGTGGACCTCAAGCTGGCCTCCCGACTGACCGGCCTTGATGCGATCCTCGGTGGCCACACTCACGATGCCATGCCACGGCCCACCGTCGTGTCCGGTCCGTCTGGCCCGGTGCTGGTCACCAACGCGGGCAGCAACGGCAAGTTCGTCGGCGTGCTGGACTTCGACGTGCGCGAGGGCAGGATTCGGGACTATCAGTACCGCCTGCTGCCGGTGTTTTCCAACGCGCTGCCCGCCGATACGGCCATGGCCGCGTTGATCGAGCGACACCGTGCACCCTACCTCGAGCAACTCGCGGAACCGCTGGCTAAAACCGACACCCTCCTCTACCGCCGCGGCAACTTCAACGGCAGCTTCGACCAGCTGATCCTCGATGCCCTGATGCAGGAAAAGGAGGCGGAGATCGCCTTCTCGCCGGGTTTCCGCTGGGGCACCAGCGTATTGCCCGGGGAGGTCATCCGCATGGAAGACCTGCTGGGCCAGACCGCCATCACCTACCCGGCAGTCACCCTCACCGAGATGACCGGCGAGCGCATCAAGGCCGTGCTTGAGGACGTCTGCGACAACCTGTTCAACCCCGACCCCTTCTACCAGCAGGGCGGCGACATGGTGCGCGTCGGCGGCCTGCGCTACCGCTGCACGCCGGGGGCGGCCATGGGCCAGCGTATCGACAACCTGACGCTGACCGGCAAGCCTCTCGACGCCTCGCGCAGCTACAAGGTGGCCGGCTGGGCCTCGGTGGCGGAAGGGGTTTCCGGTGAGCCGGTGTGGGACCTGGTCGCGCGGTATCTGCGCGGACAGAAAACCATCGGTTCGGTGGCCACCAACGTGCCCGAGCTGGTCGGGGTGGGCGACAATCCGGGCAGGATCGACGAATGAGGCGCTGGGCTGCCACGCTGCTGATGGCAGCGGCCAGCGCGGCCAGCCTGGCTGTCACCGCAGGTGAGCGCCTCGAACCCGAGCAGGTGGCGCCCAGCGCATGGTACGTGCGTGGCGCCTCCGGACCGGCCTCGCTGGACAATCGGGGCTTCAACTCCAACGCCGGGTTCGTGGTGACCGACGAGGGCGTGGTGGTCATCGATGCGCTGGGCACGCCGGGACTCGGCGAGGCCCTGCTGGCCGCCATCCGCTCCGTCACCGACCAGCCCATCCGCATCCTGATCCTCACCCATTGGCATGCCGACCATGCCTACGGTGCGGGGGCCTTACGCAGGGCCGGCGCCGAGATCTGGGTGCACGAAGGCGCACACGACTACCTCGACGGCGAGGCGGGCCAGGCGAGGCTTGCCGAGCGCAAGCGCAACCTCGGTGAACTCGTGCCGCAGGACATGGAATTGCTGCGCCCGGATCGATGGCTCACCGGTGACCTGGAGTTCGAACTCGGGGGCGAGCAGTTCATCCTCCGCCACCTCGGTCCGGCGCATACCCCGGAAGATACCGTCATCCTGGCCCGCAACGCGGGCGTGCTGTTCGCTGGCGACATCATCATGCGCGGGCGCATTCCCCTGGTCGGCCAGGCGCCGATCATGGATTGGCTCGAGGCGATCGACCGGCTGCTGGCTTACCACCCCAAGGTGCTGGTGCCAGGACACGGCGCCGCCACGCCCGACCCGGAAGCGGACCTGGCCATGACCAGCGAGTACCTGCGCTTTCTGGCCCGCGAGGTGGGCTGCGCAGGGCGCGAGTTCCTGCCCTTCGATGAAGTCTACGCCGGTGTGGACTGGAGCCGTTTCGAATCGCTGCCGGGCTTTGCCGAGGCCAATCGTGCGAATGCCTGGGGCGCGTATCTGCAGGGCGAGGCAGGCGTGCGCCTGCCCGATTGCGACCCATGAACAGGGAGACTGGAGAATGAAGGACAGCTTGCTGACCGGCACGCGGATCAGGCCGGCGCCAGAAAATCACCTCGGTGAGGACGTCATCCAGGAGGCGAGACGCCGCTTCATGGGCGGTGCGCTCATGGCAGGGGCCGCGGCGATGGCGGCACCGGCCGTGGCCGCAAGCGCCGAATCGCTGGACATCCCTGAGTGGACTCGCCAACTGGGCCCAGGTGTCGGCACCCATCCCTACGGCATGCCCTCGCGGTACGAAGCCAATGTGCAGCGCCGCGAAAGCCCCGGGCTCACCCGCACCAAGCAGTCCTCGGTCAGCTTCACGCCGCTGCAGAGCCTGTTCGGCATCGTCACCCCCAGCGGCCTGCACTTCGAGCGCTACCACGCCGGGCTGCCCGATATCGATCCGGCGGAGCACCGCCTGGCGATCCACGGGCTGGTGGAACAGCCTCGCCTCTACACCATGGACGACCTGCTGAGGTTGCCATCCGAAAGCCGCTTCCACTTCGTGGAGTGCGGTGCCAACACTGCCATGGAGTGGGGGAATTCGGCGGTGCCGACCGTGCAGTACACCCACGGCATGCTCTCCTGCAGTGAATACACCGGCGTACCGCTCAAGCTGCTCCTTGAAGAGTCAGGCTACGACCGAAAACTCGGCAAGTACCTGCTGGCCGAAGGCTCGGATGGCGCGGCGCTGACGCGTACGATCGGGATCGACGCGGCGCTCGACGATGCCATGGTGGTCTATGCCCAGAATGGGGAAATGCTCCGGCCTGAGCAGGGCTATCCGCTGCGCCTCCTGGTGCCGGGCGTCCAGGGCATTTCACAGGTCAAGTGGCTGCGCCGACTCGAGGTCGGCGACATGCCGTGGAACACCCGCGAAGAATCCCTGCAGTACGCCGACTTCATGCCGGATGGCCGCTATCGCCAGTACACCTGGATCCAGGAAGCCAAGTCGGTGATCACCACCCCCTCCGGTGGCCAGGTCATCATGGACAAGGGCTATCACCAGATTACGGGCCTCGCCTGGTCTGGCCGCGGCCGCATTACGCGGGTCGACGTCTCGACAGACGGTGGACGCAACTGGCGCGAGGCCACGCTGCAGGCACCCGTGATGAGCAAGTGCCTCACCCGCTTTCGCTGCGACTGGAACTGGGACGGGGGTCCTGCCCTGCTGCAGAGTCGCGCCATCGACGAGACCGGCTACGTGCAGCCGCAGATGAAACAGCTACGCGAAGTGCGTGGCACGCGCTCGATCTATCACAACAATGCCATCCAGACGTGGAAGGTGGCGGAAGACGGAGTGGTGACGAATGTCCAGGTCAGCTGATCCCCGCGGCGCCATGCGCCGCATTGCGTTGCTGGTAGTCACGAGCGCCGTCGCCACGGCAGCCCTCGCAGCCGGCACCTCGCCCCGCTTCGGCTTCGGCAAGCCGGTCAGCGAGGCTGACCTCGCGGCCTGGGATATTGACGTCCGGCCCGACGGCAAAGGGCTCCCCGAAGGCAGCGGCAGCGTGATGGACGGCGAGGCCATCTACGAGGCCAAGTGCGCCAGCTGCCACGGCAGCTTCGGCGAGAGCAACGAATACCATGTGCTCGCCGGCGGCGTGGGCTCGCTCCAGAGCGCGCACCCCGAGCGCACCACTGGCAGCAAGCTCAATCACGCCACCACCCTGTTCGACTACATCCATCGGGCCATGCCCTACAACGCGCCGCAGTCGCTCACCGACGACGAGGTCTATGCACTCACCGCCTACGTGCTCTACCTGAACGACATCGTGGGTGACGACCTGGTGCTGGATCGTGAGTCACTGCCCACGCTGGTCATGCCCAACGCCGACGGGTTCTATCCCGGCGTAGGCTTCATGAGCGTGGACGGCGAACCCGACGTCAAGGCCCCGGCCTGCATGAAAAACTGCCCCATGACCGGCAAGGAAATCTCCAGCCTGCCGGAGAGCGTGCGCGGCGCACATGGCAACCTGGCCCTGCAGTCGCGGCCCATCGGCTATATCCGCCAGGGGGAGTCGATGGCAGAGGTACAGGCAGCAGCCGCAGGCGGTGGCGCGCCTGTCGCGGTGGCCGAACTCGCCCCCGAGGCGCTGGCCGAACAGGGCGGTTGCCTTGCCTGTCATGCGGTCGTGGGCAGCCGCAAGCTGGGTCCCAGCTTCAACGAGGTTCGCGAGCGCTACCAGGCCGAGGCTGGCGCGCGCGCCATGCTGCTCGCCAAGCTCGAGGCCGGCGGCGCCGGCAACTGGGGCGAAATGCCCATGCCCTCGGTATCCTATCTCCCGGCGACCGACCGCGAACGTCTGGTCGACTGGATCCTTTCGACCCCTGCCACAGGAGCCACTCCATGAATCCAATGATGACTCGCCGGGCCATGCTGGCCGCCAGCGGAAAGCTCGCGCTGCTCGGCGCCATGGTGAATGCGGGACTGATCACCGCCGCCCAGGCCGCCGAGGCCGAATGGAACGAGGCCGCCTTCGAGGCGACCACGATGGAGGAGTTCATGAAGGCCATCGGCGCCAGCGACATGCCGGTCGACAGCACCGAGGTGCGCCTCGAGGCCCCGGACATTCCGGAAAGCGGCGCCACCGTGCCCGTAACCCTGGTCTGCGGCCTGCCGGGCACCACGGCTCTGGGTGTCCTGGTCGACAAGAATCCCAACCTGCTGGCGGCCTGGTGTGAGTTGCCGGAGGGCACCGAGGCCAATGTCAGCCTGCGCATCAAGATGAACGAGACCTCGGACGTCCGCGTGCTGGCCCGGGCGGGCAACACGCTGTACATGACCTCCAAGGAAATCAAGGTGACCCTCGGCGGCTGCGGCGGCTGAGTCATCCCAACCGAACACAGAAGGAGCATTCACGATGGGCAGTCCAATGCGGATCCGTGCTGCAGTTGATGGCGAGGTGATTGAGGTCAAGGTGCTGATGCGCCACGAGATGGAAACCGGGCGTCGCAAGGGCCCGGATGGCGAACTCGTGCCAGCGCTTTACATCAAGGAAGTGGTCGCAGACTACGAGGGCAAGCGCGTGTTCACCGGCCACTGGGGTCCGGCGGTGTCCAAGAACCCGTTCCTGAGTTTTCGCTTCAAGGGTGCGCCCGGCGGCAAGGTGACCATCACCTGGACCGACACCAGCGGCGATACGCGCACCGACGAGGCCAGCGTTTCGTGATCCAGCGCGCGTGGGGCGCCTGTCTCGTGCTGGCCAGCCTGGCGCTAAGCGCGGCCGTCCCGGCGGAGGAAGCGCCTGCCGAACCCGTGCGAGCCGTGTATCACGTCTTCGACGCAGGGGACCAACCCATGCGGGCCCTGCGCAACCTGCGCAATCACCTGAACGCCGACCCGACGGCCACACTCAAACTGGTGGCCTTGGGCTACGGCCTCAAGTTTCTGGCGCTGGATGCCGAGGACGATAACGGCAACCCCTACGAGCCCTACGTGATGGACTTGCAGGACGATGGCGTGACATTTTATGCCTGCGCCAACACGCTGCAGGCCCTTGGCCTGACCGGGAAGGACCTGCTGCCCGGCGTGGTGGTGGTGCCTTCCGGGGTCGCCGAAATCGCCCGTCTGCAGACGCAGGAAGGCTACGCCTACCTGCGGCCCTGAGACCCAGAGGAGAATGACCATGCGTGCATCCACCCCCACTCGCCTGGCCCTCGCCGCTGCAGGCGTTACGCTGCTGGCCATGCTGGCATCGCCCCCCAGTCCACAGGCCCAGGGCATGGAAGACGACAACCCTGCCGTACTCTGGTCCATGCGCGGTGAGGAGCTGTGGTCGACACCCGCGGGACCGAGGCAAGCCTCGCTGGAGGACTGCGACCTCGGCCTCGGCCCCGGCGTGGTGGCTGGCGCCTACGCCCAACTGCCCCGCTATTTCGAGGACAGCGGCAAGGTCGAGGACCTTGAATCGCGCATCGTTACCTGTCGAATGAGCCTGCAGGGCATGACCCGCGAGCAGGCCGAGGCCGGGCATTTTTCCGTAAACGGCGAGGACAGCGACATGGAAGCGCTGGTCACCTTCCTGGTCGAGCAGTCCCAGGGGGTGGCCATGAACGCCCCGTCCGACCACCCGGCAGAGCAGGCCGCCTACGCCATGGGCAAGGACTTCTTCTACTTCCGCAGCGGACCGCATGACTTCGGCTGCGTGACCTGCCACAGCCAGGACGGCCTGCGCATCCG
>JAURMS010000176.1 GCA_030830595.1 Gammaproteobacteria bacterium
AAGTCGCCGGACTGCCCTTCCTGACCCGGTCCGGGCAGTTGATCGACGCCGCCAGTGCAGCCATCCGGGAGCTGACCGGCATCGAGCCTGAGCTCAGCACCGGTGGGGGCACCTCGGACGGTCGTTTCATCGCGCCCACGGGAGCCGAGGTGGTGGAACTTGGGGTGGTGAACCGCAGCATCCACAAGGTGGATGAGGAGGTCAGGATTGCCGACCTGGAGATGCTCTCCAGGATTTATGAGCGGCTGATGGAGTCGCTGGCGGCCTGAGGCATCGACCGCAGGTTGGCCCATAGCCCCGCAGCCCCCACCAGCACCGCGAAGACCAGCACCCACGCCGGGAAGGACAGGCCCATCCAGGCAATGTCAACGGCCGCGCACTCGCCGCCGGCCTGGAAGACCTTGAGCACCACTTCGTAGAGCGGAAAGACGTCCAGCATGAAGTCGAGGTCGGCCCCGCAACCCGGCACGCTGCCGGGAGGCTGCAACTGGATCCACACGTGTCGACCGGCCGTGGCCACGGTCACCAGGGTGGTCAGGGCGATCAGCACCGCGTAGCCTCGCGCGCCGACCGGTCCCGGATCGTGAACGGCAGCCAGCAGGAAGGCGATCCCCATCGCCAGCACGCCGACCCTCTGGAAGATGCACAAGTGGCAGGGCTGGTAGCCGAGCACGTATTGCGAGAAAAAGGCAAAGCCGAGTGCCCCTGCGCAGGCGAGAACGCCGAGCAGGTTCAGGTTGCGGCGCTGCGCCCACGATCCCGGCAAGGGTCAGCCCTGCCGTTCCGTCGCCGTGCCCCGGATCTGCTTCTCGGCGTCGTCGAGGGAAAGGTGGCGAATGTCCTTGCCATGCACCACGAACACGATGTACTCGCAGATGTTCTTGGCGTGGTCGCCCACTCGCTCCAACGCGCGCACGATCCACATCACGTCGAGCGCGCGGCGGATGTTGCGCGGGTTTTCCATCATCAGCGTGATGTTCTGGCGCTGGATGGCCTCGTATTCATCGTCCACGGCGCGGTCGCGACGCGCCACCGCCAGGGCCTCCTGCGAGTCGAGGCGGGCAAAGGCATGCAGCGCGTCGTGCAGCATCTCGGTGACGAGCTTGGCCAGGTGGCGCACTTCGCGGTAGTTGTCGTTGCCGGCATCGGATCCCGCCAGGCGCGAGGCGATCATCGCCACCTTCTCGATTTCGTCGCCGATGCGTTCGAGGTCGGTGATGGTCTTGATGATGCCGACCACCACCCTGAGATCCGAGGCAGTGGGCTGGCGCATCGCGATGATGCGTCCGCACTCCTCGTCGATGCTGACCTCCATCTGGTTGACCTCGTGGTCGGCCAGCGCCACCTGCTCACCGAGGCGGCTGTCGCCCTCGACCAGCGCGGTAACGGCACGCTCGAGCTGCTGCTCGACGAAGCCGCCCATCTGCAACACCCGCGAGCGCAGCTTCTCCAGGTCCTCGTTGAACCGCCTGGAAATATGATGACCGAGATCTGCAGGTTCCATAACCGATGCCTCCGAGATTCGCGTGAGTATAGCCCAGCGGTTGTTTAAAACTTCATGCTGAAATCCAGCTGCAGGCGCTGGTAGTCACGCTGCGCGGGCAGGTCCACGGCCCGCGTGCTATCAATCCAGGTGAACTGCAGGAGCGCGTTACGGGTGGGCACCCAGCCCCCCTGCAGTCGCCAGCCCCGCCCCTGGGTGTCGCCACCGGCGAAATCCGAGTCGATGAAACCGCCCCACTGGGCATCCGCCTCTACGTCCTGATACACCAGGGCCAGTTCCCAACTGCCGGGCGAGGATGCGCGTCCGAGACGGGCGCCCAGGTTGAAGCCGCTGTCCAGGCGCTCCACGGCAAGGTTCTGCACCGAATCGGCCCATAGCTGCAGGGGCCACTCGCCCACGCTCGCCTCGTACTGGACGGCCAGTCCAAGAATCTCGTAATCGTCGCTGTAACAGCGTGCGACGGCGACGTCCGTGGCCACCGGAGCGCACAAGCGGTCACCGGCATAGGTGCTGTTGCCAGCCGGGTAGCCGGAAAAGGCCAGGCTGCGGCCCTGCAGGGCAGCGTAGTCGTGGAAGCTGGCAGCGACCGTCAGCCCGCTGCGCCCTCGCCAGCCGACCTGCAGTCCGGACACGTTACCCTCGGCAGCGGAGCCGGACTCCGACAGCCAGAATCCCCAGGCATTGGCAAACGCGCCGCTGCTGCCAGACCAGGCCAGCGCCATGCCCTCGGGATTGCTGTCCGAGTCATAGAGGAAGCTGGAGCCGGGCCGGAACCACGGGTAGACCTGCTTGCCCAGGGTCAGGCTGAGGTCGTCCCGCGGCTTCCAGGTCAGGTACCCCAGGTCCAGCTCGAGGTCCTTGCGGGCGTTGGCATCACCGAGCGTCGCGTTGGTGGAGCGGTTCTCGCTGACACCACCGGTAGCGATGCGGAGCCCTGCAGTCAGGCTTTCGCCGACCTGTGCTGTCAGGCCGAAGCGAGCCCGGATACGCTGACGCTGGCGTTCCTGCCGCCCGTCCTCGTCGATCAACTCGTGCCGGTAGCGAAAGTCGCCCGCGAAGCGAATCTTTTCCGCCCAGGAAGCGGCGCGGGCCGCGACCGACGCCTGCGCCAGCTGGTCGGTTTGGCGTTCATTGGTGGACTCGGCCTCGGCAAGCTGTTGCTCCAGCCGCTCCACCCGCTTGATCAGCGCCGCGAGCTGGCTGCGCAGTGCGGCAGTGTCGTCGGCAGCCGCACCGGCGACGAGCGGACACAGCCCAACCAAGGCGACTGTCACCGCCCTCAGGGTCAAGGAATGCATAGGAATACCCTTTCTGGTTTTATGTACGAACCGGTCGAGACGCTACTTCAGGGGCGTCAACGCCCCGACGGAGCGGCGCACCTTGTCCCGCTCCGCGCGTGGCAGGGGGATCAGTCCCTTGTCCGCGAGATAGCCCTCGTCACCGACGGCCTTTTCACTGGTCAACTCCGCCAGGAATTCCTTGATGCCGGGAATGACCCCGACATGCGCCTTCTTGACGTACATGAACAGCGAACGCGAGACCGGATAGGCGCCGTCGGCGATGTTCTCGAAAGTCGGTGCCTTGCCCTCGATGAGGGAGCCGTGCAGTCGGCCCAGGTTTTCCTCGAGGAAGCTGTAGCCGAAGATGCCCAAGGCCTTGGGGTTGGCCTCCAGTTTCTGCACGATGAGGTTGTCGTTCTCGCCCGCCTCCACGTAGGCGCCGTCCTCGCGAATCTGGGTGCAGACCCGCTTGAAGCGCTTTTCGTCCACGCCCTTCAGTTCCTTGAGCCAGGGAAAGCCCTCGCAGCCAGGCTCCATCACCAGCTCGACGAAGGCATCACGGGTGCCGGAAGTGGGCGGGGGCCCCAGCACCTCGATCTTGACGTTCGGCAGGGCCGGATCGATCTGCTTCCATGACTGATAGGGGTTGTCCACCAGTCGGGTCGGATTGGCAGGGTCCGGCACCTGGCGGGCCAGCGCCTGATAGAGCTGCTTGCGACTGAGCCGATAGGTCGGTGAGGCCTTGGCATTGGCGAGCACGATCCCGTCGAAACCGATCCGGACTTCCACGATGTCCTTGACGCCGTTCTTGCTGCAGTCCGCCACTTCGCTGGCCTTGATCGGGCGGGACGCATTGGCGATGTCCGAGTACTGAGGGCCCAGGCCCTGGCAGAACAGCTTGAGTCCACCACCGGTGCCCACGCTTTCCACCTTCGGGGTCTTGAAGGCCGAGCCGCGACCGAACTGCTCGGCGGCGGCCGCGGCAAAGGGAAATACCGTCGATGAACCAGCGATGCTGATGTAATCGCGGGCGGATTGGGCAGACGCTCCCTGGGCGAAAAGAGCCACCACCAGGGCAGGCGCGGCAAGGACAGCGGGCTTGGACATGACGAGACCTCTCATTGATGCGTACAGAGAGGCTACCGGCCTTGTGTTACAGAATTACTGCAGCCAAGCACCGGTGTAAAGGCTTGATGGATATGAACCAGGACGCGTACATGACCGGAATGTGACGGCCTGCAGTCAATTATGACTTTTTGAAGTCAGGCTTTAACCGACCCTGAAGCCGCTAATACCGGGCGATCCGGGCGGGCGGAAAATGGCAGGTAAAGGTCGAACCCCGGCCCTCAACACTCTGGATCTCCAGCGTGGCCCCGTGACGCTGCAGCCCATGCTTGACGATGGCAAGCCCGAGCCCCGAGCCGCCTGACTTGCGCGAGCGTCCTCGATCCACTCGATAGAAGCGCTCGGTCAGACGGGGCAAGTGCTCCGGGGAAATGCCGATACCGGTGTCGGTCACGGCGAGGTGACCGCCGCGGGCATCGACCCACCAGCGCACGGACACCGATCCCTCGGCGGGCGTGTACTTGACCGCGTTGGTGATGAGGTTTGCAGCGACGGAGTGAAGCTCACTTTCCTGGCCGAGCAGCCCGGCATCGGACTCCAGTTTCAGCTCGAAGCTTGCAGGACGAGTCCCCGAGCCCATGATGTCCTTGCGGATGACGGCCAGCATCCCCGGCACGTCGACCGGCAGGCTGGGTGCCTCACCCTCTGCGGCTTCCAGTCGCGACAGCTCCAGCAGGTCCTCGACGATGGTCCGCATCCGCTCCGCCTGCCGGCGCATTTCCTCGAGGGGCGCCGCCCACAGCGGGGCGACGCCAGGGTCGTCCACCATCTGATCCAGATACCCATGGATCACCGTCAGCGGCGAGCGCAGCTCATGAGAGGCGTTGGCCACGAAGTCGGTCCTCATGGTCTCCAGGCGTACCTCCCGGGTGACATCGCGCACGAGGAGCAACTGCTGTTCCCCGGTAGGGATCATCTGCAG
>JAURMS010000177.1 GCA_030830595.1 Gammaproteobacteria bacterium
GAGACGCGCTGGGACCACCAGTGCTCCACGCCGGCGCGCGCTGAACCGCTGCCAAGAACCGTGCCGAGGGCCGGACGCAGGCTCATGCCCCAGCTCCCAGCAGGGGCAGCGCCGCCCACAGGCACACGCCAGTCGCCAGGACCGCCAGGACGACCACCCAGGCGCCACTCCGGCGCGCGGAGGCCTTGTCCAGCCCCTTGCCGGTATCCCAGGCAAGATGACGGAACCCGGCGAAGAAGTGATACCAGAAGGCCGCGAGCCAGCCGATGAGCATCAGCTTGACCCAGGGCAGGGCAAACCATCCTGCCGCCCGCTGATAGGCCGGTTCGCCGGCCGCCGCCGCCACCAGCCAGGCGGCCAGCAACAGTAAACCGACGGACTGGAACACGCCGCTGATCCGGTGGGAGATCGACAGGACCATGGTGTACATGGGCCGGTAGACCTGCAGATGGGGGGACAGGGGTCTGGTTCTGGACACGCGGATTCTCCTCAGAAATCGATGCAGCGGCCGCCTTTTTCCCAGTCGCCGAAACGGGTCGGCTCGGGCCCTGCAGGTCCCCCGATCTCGCGCGGCGGGTCCGGCACCGGCTGCGGCGCTTCGGGGAGGGGGGCTGGTGTATCCGCGGGCAGCGGTTCAGGATCTTTTTGCATTGCAGCGATTCTGCCAGAACCGGGAGAGCTCCTGCAAAATGGTTTTCTTTGGTTTTTCATAGGATTGACCTATGGACAGCCTGCCCGGCAGCAGCCCTGCGCGTATCATTGCCCCATGACCATGAAGGCCAGAATCCACGTCGGCGGCGCAGACGCCCGCCAATTCCTGCAGGGCCAGCTGACCGCCGACCTGTCCGGCGTCGCGCCCGGGGAGGCCCGCCTCGCAGCCTGGTGTACCGCCCAGGGGCGGGTCATCTGTGTAGTCACCGTTGCAGCCGCTTCGGAAGGATTCGACCTGACCCTGCCTGCGGAGCTTGCGGCAGAGGTGATCCACCGGCTGCGCCGTTACATCCTGCGGGCCCGCGTGCATCTGGAGGAGCCCTCGATCGGCAGCGACGCAGCAACGGGCCCGGACGAGGAGTTGGCTGACGTGCGCGCAGGCCTGCCGGAGATCTACCTCGGTACCACCGAACAGTGGATCCCGCAGATGCTGAACCTCGACCTGCTCGGCGCCATCGGCTTCACCAAGGGCTGCTATCCGGGGCAGGAAATCGTCACTCGCACCCGCCATCTCGGTCGAGTCAAACGGCGCATGTTCCGCTACCACTGCGAGGCCGCTGCCCTCGCACCCCGCACCGCGCTCCACCTGGCCGGCACCCAGGTCGGGGAGGTAGTCCGCAGTGCTCCCTCACCGGACGGTTCCGAGTGTCTCGCAGTCGTCGAGCTCGAGGCCGCCGGACAGGCGCTGGTGACCGCTACCGGCGCCCAGTGTAGCCCGCTGGCCCTGCCCTACCCCATCCCCGAACTGGCGAAGGCATGAGCCAGGGCCCGTGGTTCGAGCTGAAGCGCGGAGTGCTGAAGCACGTCAACGCCTGGCGCGGCCGCATCGTGTTCATCCATATCAACAAGACCGCCGGCACCAGCGTCGAGCGGGCGCTGCACCTGCGCTCCGAGCGCAAGACCGCACTGCAGAAGCGCGAAGAAATGGGCCGGGAGCGCTTCGAGCGAGCCTTCAAGTTCGCCTTCGTGCGCAATCCCTGGGACAAGGTCCTGTCCCACTATCACTATCGAATGCGCACCAATCGCACCGGCCTTGCCGATGCCGGCCTGGACTTCAGGACATGGGTGCTCAAGGCCTATGGCGAGCGGGATCCGCGCTGGCACGACGATCCCCGGATGTTCATGGCCCAACGGCTGTGGCTGGATGATGATGCCGGCCGGTGCCTGGTGGATTTCGTGGGCCGCTTCGAGCGCCTTGAGCAGGACTTCGGCGAAGCTTGCCGGCGCATGGGCGTTCAGGCCACCCTGCCGCACGTCAAGGTCACGCGCCATGCGCCCTATCGGGAAGCCTACGATGACGAGACCCGCGCACTCGTCGCGCGGGTGTTTTCCGCCGACCTCAAGGCGTTCGGCTTCGAGTTCTAGTGATCGGCGGAAGATGGCGCCGGCGGCGCGGTCGACTCCCGGACCACGACCTCCGAGGGAATCAGCTGGCGGGTGGGAGGCACGGGGCCGGAGGCCGCGGCCTCGATCAACATGCCGGCCGCCATCTCCGCCATGCGGGCGATCGGCTGCCGCACGCTGCTGAGCGCGGGCCAGACCTGCGTCGTCATGGGAGTGTCGTCGAATCCTGCCACCGAGAGCTCCCGCGGCAGGGCGATACCCAGGCTATGGGCCACCTTGATCACGCCCGCAGCCATCTCGTCGTTGGCCGCAAAGATGGCCGTGGGTCGGGTCGGCAGGTCCAGCAGCCGCCGCGCAGCCGCCTCTCCGGATTCGAAGGAGTTGTACCCCTGAGCCACGTACTCGGCAGGCACCGGCAATCCCGCCTCACGCATGGCGGCCAGGAAGCCGGACAGGCGCTTGCCAACCGCCAGATGGTCGGGATGCCCGGCCACGAAGGCGATCCGGCGGTGGCCCAAGCCGACCAGATGACGGGTCATCTCCGCCACCACGGCCTCGTCATTGGTGCAGACTCGCGCGTCCGCCTCCTGCTCGACGCCCGGAGCGATCAGCACGAAGGGCACCCGCTGCTCGCGCAGGGCGGTGGTCAGCGCTTCCATGTCGGACAGGGGAGGCGTCAGCAGCACCCCGTCGAAGCGTGACTGGCCATGCAGGGTGACGATCTCCTCGGGGGTCCGGGCATTACCGAAGGTCGTGGGGTGTAGCAGCAGGTCATAGCCTCTCTGCTCGCAGCCCTTGAGCGCGCCGGACTGCACGTTGTAGATGTAGTACGGGCTCGGGTTGTCGTAGAGCAGCCCGATCACGAAGAC
>JAURMS010000021.1 GCA_030830595.1 Gammaproteobacteria bacterium
CCCGGGGTCGATCCCGTCCTGAAGGACGAGTACGTGGTGTTCAGCGCGCACCTCGATCACCTGGGGCGTGGTGCCACGGTCAACGGCGACAACATCTACAACGGTGCACTGGACAACGCCAGCGGTATCGCGGTGATGCTCGAGACCGCCCGACTGCTGGCCTCCGCCGCCGAGCGGCCGAGACGCTCCATCCTGTTCGTGGCCGTCACCGGCGAGGAAAATGGCCTGCTGGGCTCGGAGCGCTTCGCCAAGAGCCCGACCGTGCCGCGCGATGGGCTGGTCGCCAACGTCAACATGGACATGCCGGTGCTGCTCTACCCGGCGGCGGGCTTTACCGCCTTCGGGGCCGAGCATTCCACCCTGGGTGAGGTCGCCCGCCGCGCGCTGGAAGCGGAGGGCCTGGAGATGGTGCCCGACCAGACGCCCGACGAGGTGATCTTCGTGCGCAGCGACCAGTATTCCTTCGTGAAGGAAGGTATCCCGGCCCTCTACGTAGATGATGGCAAGCGCTCCAGCGACCCGGCCATCGATCCGGAGCAGGTCTTCCGTGAGCACATGCGCCGCGACTACCACATGCCCAGCGACGACATGCGCCTGCCCATCCACTGGGAATCGATGGCCGCCCTCGCCCGCGTCAATGCACGCATCGGCCTGGGCATTGCCAACGACCCGGAACGCCCATCATGGCTGCCGGGCGACTTCTTCGGCGACACTTTCGGCAAGACTGTTCAGGAGTAGAGACCCATGCGCATGGAAACCCTCGCCGTCCACGCCGGCTACAGCCCCGATCCCACGACCAAGGCCGTGGCGGTACCCATCTACCAGACCACTTCCTATGCCTTCGACGACACCCAGCACGGTGCCGACCTGTTCGACCTGAAGGTGCAGGGCAACATCTACACCCGCATCATGAACCCCACCAATGCGGTGCTCGAGGCCCGCATCGCGGCACTCGAGGGCGGGATCGGCGCGCTGGCACTGGCCTCGGGGCAGGCTGCCATCACCTATGCCCTGCTGACCATCTTGGAGAGCGGCCAGAACGTGGTGTCCTCATCCACCCTCTACGGCGGCACCTACAACCTGTTCGCCCACACGCTGCCGCAGTTCGGCATCCAGGCGCGCTTCGCCGACCACCGTGATCCGGCCACCTTCGAGGCACTGATCGACGCCAACACCCGGGCTCTCTACTGCGAGTCTGTGGGCAACCCGCTGGGCAACGTGACCGACTTCGCCGCGCTGGCGGACATCGCCCATCGGCACGGAATCCCGTTGATCGTCGACAACACCGTCCCCACGCCCTACCTTTGCCGACCCTTCGACCACGGCGCCGACATCGTGGTCCACTCGCTGACCAAGTACCTCGGTGGACACGGCAACAGCATCGGTGGCGCGCTGGTCGACTCCGGAAAGTTTCCCTGGGCGAAACACGCCGACAAGTTCCCTCGCCTGAACCAGCCGGATGTCTCCTACCACGGCGTGGTCTTCACCGAAGCACTGGGCGAGGCCGCCTATATCGGCCGCGCCCGCGTGGTACCGCTCAGGAACACCGGCGCGGCCCTGTCGCCGTTCAATGCCTTCCTGATCCTGCAGGGCATCGAGACCCTGGCCCTGCGCATGGACCGGACCTGCGACAACGCCCTGGCGGTGGCCCGCTTCCTGCAGTCCCACCCGCGGGTGAAATGGGTCAACTACGCCGGGCTGCCGGACTCGCCCTCTCGGGCGCTGGCCGAGCGCTACATGGGCGGCCGGGCTTCCGGCATCCTGACCTTTGGCGTGGCCGGCGGGCTTCAGGCCGGCGCGAAGGTGCAGGATGCCTTCAAGCTGTTCACGCGACTGGTCAACATCGGCGATGCCAAGTCACTGGCCTGCCATCCCGCCAGCACCACCCACCGCCAGCTCTCGCCCGAGGAGCTGGCCAGCGCTGGGGTCAGCGAGGACATGATCCGGCTGTCGATCGGCATCGAGCATATCGACGACCTGATCGCCGACCTCGAGCAGGCGCTCGCTGCCTGACCTGAACCGGGTCGCCCGGACCGTATAATGGCCGGGTGACCCGGAAGCCCGCATGAACCGCCGCAGCAGTCAGCCCCTCGCCAGCTGGTTGTTGGCCGTGGTCGGTTTCCTGATCGTCTACGGCTCGCTGTTCCCGTTCCACTTTTCCACGGCTGGGGTGGACTCGCTCGGCGACCTGTTCGGTCAACTGGGCTGGGCCCGCAGCACCCCGAGCGACATTGCCTCCAACCTGCTGCTGTACCTGCCGCTGGGTGCCTGCCTGGGCTGGTTGCTGGCGGGCACGCTCGGCGGCCTGCTGGCGGTCTGTGGGGCGGTGATCCTCGGCGCACTGCTCTCGACCGGCATCGAACTCGCCCAGGTTCTCGAGACTCGCCGGGTGGCCAGCCTCACGGACGTGGCCAGCAACGTGACGGGCACCTTCCTGGGCGCCTTGCTGGCCATGGTCCTCAGGCTGGCCCAACAGAGCTTTCGCAACAGCTGGCTCAGTCGGCTGCTCAGCCAGCCCGCAGCCCTGTGCCTGCTGGTCCTCTGGGTGGGCTATCGGCTCGCCCCGTTCCGGATCAATCTCGAGCCTGCATCCTGGCTGGCCTCAGTGGAAGCCGTCCTGCTCGGCGGCTGGAACCCCGACTGGGCGATCCTCGGGTTCATGGTGCCGTGGCTGGTGAGTTTCGAGGCCGTCAGCGCCATCAAGGGCGACCGGCAGTCCATGCAGGCCTGCCTGACCTTCGCCGGCCTGACCCTGGCAGGTATCCTGGTGGTCTCGGGTGAACCGTTGAGCCAGTGGGAAGCCGCCGGGGTGGTCGCCGCGCTACTGCTCACCTGGTTGCTGCAGCGCATGCCGCCCAGCCTGCGCGCGTTCGCACTCTCCCTCCCCCTGATGCTGCTGGTGTTGTCGGTCGGTCTCTCCCCCCTCGACTTCGTGACCGACCGCGACGCCTTCGCGCTGATTCCCTTCGGTGAGTCACTGCTGCAATACCGATCCGTACAGGTGGTCGACATGTTCCATAAGTGCTTCCTCTATGGGGGGCTGGTGTGGCTGCTGGCACGGAGCGGACTTCGGGTCATGCACGCCACCCTCGTCAGTGCCGCGCTGGTCCTGGGCGTGGAAGTTCTGCAGGTCTGGCTGCCCGGCAAGACGCCGGATATTACCGACCCCCTGCTGGTGGTGACTGCCGGAGGGCTGATCGCCCTGTTCGATCCCATGGGCCGCACCGGCAAGGGCCTGTTTCGCTAAAGGAGACCCGACGATGGATTCACGCCTGGCCCTGCGCCTGCTGTTCGGCTTCATACTGGTGTCACTGGCGGCCTACACGAGCTGGGCCAGCACACAGCAGGCGGTCTGGGACTGGCAGGGACTCACCCAGGGCGCAGATCGCTGGTGGACGCTCGCCACACTCATCGATGCCTATTACGGCTTCCTCACCTTCTATGCCTGGGTGTTCTACAAGGAACGGGGCCTGGCCGGCCGCCTCGGCTGGTTCATTGCGATCATGCTGCTGGGCAACATGGCGATGGCGGCCTACGTGCTGCTCCAGCTGCAGCGCCTCCCGGCGGGCCGGCCTGCCGCAGAGATCCTGCTGAGGAGCGCCCGTTGAACGCCGCGCACGACCCCCTCGCCGGCTCGCTGGTGGACCGGCTGCTCGAGCGCGATCTCCTGCCCGATGCGCTGATCCGCCTCGGCATACGGCGGCTGGTGGGTCGCAGGCTGGCCGAGGAAACTGCCGGCACGCTTGCCGAGAGGCAAGCGCGGCTGATGGCCCTGATCCAGCAACTGCGGGAAAGCCCCATTGCCATCAATACCGCCGATGCCAACGAGCAGCACTACGAGGTGCCCACCGCCTTCTACCAGCGGGTGCTGGGACGGCACCTCAAGTACTCCTGCTGCCTGTACCCGGCCGGCACAACCAACCTTGATGAGGCCGAGGCCACCATGCTCGCCCTCACCGCCGAGCGGGCCGGCCTGCAGGACGGGGATCGCATCCTGGAGCTGGGTTGCGGGTGGGGCTCCCTGTCGCTGTGGATGGCCACCCATTTCCCGGCCTCGCGCATTACGGTGGTGTCCAATTCCCGTACCCAGAAGCAGTACATCGATGGCGAGGCAGCCCGCCGCGGACTGACGAACCTCGAGGTCGTCACCTGCGACATGAACCAGCTCGAACTGCCCCAGGGAGAGTTCGATCGCGTGGTCTCGGTCGAGATGTTCGAGCACATGCGCAACTACGAAACGCTGATGGGCCGGATTGCCGGCTGGATGAAGCCCGGCGCCACGCTGTTCGTGCACATCTTCACCCATCGCGACTGCGCCTATCCCTTCGAGGTCCGTGACGCCTCGGACTGGATGGCCAGGTATTTTTTCACTGGGGGAATCATGCCCTCCGATGACCTGCTGCTGTACTTCCAGCGGGACCTGCGCATCGAATCGCACTGGCAGGTCGACGGTACCCATTACCAGCGCACAGCCGAAGACTGGCTGTCACGCATGGACGCGGCCCGCGACGAGCTTATGCCGCTGTTCGCCCAGACCTACGGCCCCACCCAGGCGCGGCGCTGGTGGGTGTACTGGC
>JAURMS010000178.1 GCA_030830595.1 Gammaproteobacteria bacterium
AGGGCCCCGACGCCCACCACCTTGCGTTCGAGTTCCTTGCCGCTGCCGTCGCGGATGGTGACCACCACCATGAATTCCCAGGGATCGCCGGCCGGCGGGTGGGAGAACGAGCCCTCGATGCCGAGGGCCAGTTCTCCCTGTCGCTCATGGCCGGCCTTGGAGTCGAAGCGCAGGTGATGGCGGCAACTGGGACATACCGCAGCACTCTCCAGGATCGTGGTGCGGCAGTGCGGACAGTTGCGGGTCTTGCCGGCGCTCCCGGGCTTCAGGCTCACGCTCTACTTGCGTTCGCGCGAGGAACCGTCGGAACCGAAATCAACCTTGCCGGACATCTTCGCGCCGGATTGGACGGTCATGCTGCCAGCGGCGATGTCGCCGGTGACGGAGCCGGTCTGCTGGAGTTCGACACGCTGTGCCTTGTCCACGTTGCCCTCTAGTTCACCGCCGATGATCACGGTGCTGGCGCGGACCGACCCGGACAGGTGGGCACCGGCATCGATGATCAGCGTTCCGTCGACCGCGACATCACCCTTGAAACGCCCGGAGATGCGCACGTTGCCGGAGCCCTCCACCTTGCCCTCGAAGGTCAGGCCCGCGGCGACTACTGACTCGCTCATCGCCTTGACAGGGCGCGGCGCGGCAGCGGCTGCCGCCGGTGCAGCCGCCTGCGCGGGGGCCGGGGCAGCTGCTGGTGCGGCTGCCGGCGGGGCAGCACGTGCAGCGGGTTCAGCAGCAGGGGTTGCCGGCGGCTTGATCGGGACATCTTTCCAAAGTGCCATGCTCTGTCTCCTGATGTGGCTTGAACGATGAAGTGAAATCGGGCCGTCGACCTCAGGCTGGCTGGGGCAGTGGGCCGGACAGTTCCGCGGCCAAACGACTCAACCGGCGACACTGCACCTTGAGGCTGCGCTCGATCTCCCGGGTGCGATCGCGAAAGCGGGCCTCTTCCCAGCGGGCCAGCAGTCGCTCACGAGCCGAGGCCACGCGCTCTTCGCGAACCCGTGACCATTCCGCCAGGGTAGCCTGGAAGGCTGCCACTTCGGCAGACAGGTGCTCCTTGAGACGCTCGAGGTCAGGTAGGTGCCGTGACCGTCTGGGACAGGTCACGGCAGCCTCCACGCGCTTCAGCTGCATGGCTACCCTGGCCTTGTGGATGGTCACGTCCGGCACGCGCTTCAACTGACTGGCCAGGCCCACCCTGGAGGCCAGGAAGATCAGCCATTTCGAGGGATCCCACTGCCACCACCGTACGCCGTTGCGATAGTCCCGTTCGAAGATGTGGTGGAAGTTGTGGTAGCCCTCGCCGTAGGTCAGGAAGGCGAGCCAGCCATTGTCCCGCGCAGAGTTGGTGTCCGTATACGGGCGAGAACCCCACATGTGGGCCAGCGAGTTGATCAGGAAGGTGGTGTGGTGAATCAGGACCAGCCGAAGCAGGCCGGCGAGCAGGAACACACCCCACAGCTCGCCATGCAGCCAGCCGAGCAGCAGCGGCAGGCCCACGTTGGTGGTCAGCGCCAGCGCGACGTAGTGCCGGTGCTGCCAGGTGACCAGCGGATCCTCCATGAGGTCGCGACCGTTGCTGAAGTCGTTGCGCCCGGTTTCCCAGTATCTGAGCATCCAGCCGATGTGCGAGTACCAGAAACCGCGCCCGGCCGAGTAGGGATCCTGATCATCGCGGTCGACATGCTGGTGGTGCCTGCGATGATCGGTGGCCCAGATCAGGATGCTGTTCTGCAGTGCCATCCCGCCGAAAATCATGAGTGGCAGGCGCAGCAACCAGTGGGCCTTGTAGGTGCGATGTGCCCACAGCCGGTGATAGCCCGCGGTGATCGACATGCCATTGGCACCCAGCAGCAGGAAGCACCATGCCCAGGCCCAGCCAGAGTACCCGTAGGTCAGGCCGTACCACGGTACGACGGTCACCGCTCCGGCGAAGGTCAAACCGAACAACAGCGCAATGCCCCAATTGACGGGCGGCAGGGCGCCGGTCCCTTTGTCCATCCTGTCCGTGCTCAAATCGTTTAGCCCCCTCTCCGGGAAAACGTCCTTATTTTGAACGAAAATAAGGTGTTGCGGACAACTATTGCAAAAAAACGTGATGCGATAGGGGGTTGTAGGGGGCGTGGGACGGCTAGAACAGCCCGGGCAGGTGCCATTGGGCGACGCTCGGCCGTTCCGGTGCTGGCAGGCGTTCCACGGTGGGTTCGAGCTTTTGCCCCAGCGTTGAGCTTGTCGGCGCCGGGCAGGACCCCAGACTCAGCCAGGACAGCGCGGTGGCCGTGGAGGTCTCCAGCGGGTCTCCAGGTACCCGCTCGAGCTGATCATCCGCGGGGCAGAAGGCGCCCGGCAGGGTGCCGGCCAGCCCGTTGTAATAGTCACCCTCGCCGTCCCTGTTGACGGCCCGGAAGGTGACGAGCCGCAAGCGGTTGTCGCAGCCTTGTAGATCGAAGGCCGACTGCCCCACCGGTTTGCCGAAGGTATCGGCTCCGACCATGCCGACGTTGGCCCAGCTGTCCATGGAGTTCACGGTCAGTTCGCTGGCCGACGCGCTGGCGCCAGTGGTGATGAAGGCGATGCTGACCGCGTCGACCGATTCGGGCAGGGGCCTGAAAAACACGGACTCGTTGTTGCCCGACTTGCTGTTGCGGAACTGCAGGCGGAAGTACAGGTCGCTGGAGCTGCGCAGTGCCCCGAGCAGGTCGCCCAGCAGGGCGGCCACCGAGAGCAGCCCGCCGCCGTTGTAGCGAAAATCGAGGATCAGGTTCTGCACGCCCTGGGAGCTAAACTCGGCGAAGGCCTGCCTGAGCGGCGTTTCGGCGCTGGAAATGAAGGTCCTCAGGAGGAGATATCCGACCTTTACTTCGGGTCCATCCGGCCCGGTTGGCAAGGTCAGGATCCGTGTCCCGCCATCCGGGATGGGCTGGATCGTCACCACTCGCTTGGTCAGGCTGCGCTCGAGAACCGTTCCCGTGGGGACCTCGGCGAAGCGCAGTCCACGCGTCACGCCCTCGTCCGAGGGCCCGAAGGCATTGGCCAGGTTCGGATCCTGCTGCAGGAGTTGGGCCACGCTGACAAAACCCGAGCCGGAGTCAACGGCAAGCAGTTCGCCACCCCGCGTCAGTCCCGCATCGGCCGCCGGGCTGCTCTCGTACACGTCGAGGAAAAAGACCTGCGTGCCGCGGATGATCAGCCTGAAGCCGAAGCCGATGAACTCCCCTTCCTGAAGGAAGGAGTTGTCGGCCTGCTGGGTGGTCAGGAAACTGAAGAAACGGTCCTTGCCCTCGGCGCGTGCCTGGGCGGTCATGGCATCCAGCAGGGAGGCGGCGTCCGCATAGTCGGAGAGATTCACCTGCGAGGGCAGCAGGTCCGGAAACAGGTACCACTCGTTGGTCACGTTGCGAACCCAGGTTTTCTGGGCGCTGATCGAGCAGGGCCCGCCACCGGAGAAACTGCCGTCACCACCGCCGCCGCCCCCGCCGCAGGAGGCGAGCAGGACGCCTGTGAGCAGCGCCGCGAGGGCGCGGATGACACGAGGGCTGGCCCATGGGGTGGTCACGTCTTGTCTCCTCCGAACAGGGATTCCAGGGCGGCGCGCGCCGCCTCCGCGTCTCCCGAAACGCCTTGATGCGCCCCCGCCACCGGCGCAAAGTAATCGCAGAAGTTGGCCCGGGTCTTGTCGCGCACTTCTTCAGCCACTGGTTCACGGCAGGCCTTGGCCACCGCGGGATCGTGGAACCGGCACAGGCGACAGACGTGCAGTTCCGCACGGCAGCTGCTGCACTCGTCCCGCCGGCTCAGGGGCAGGCTTAGATGGGCGAGCGAGGCCCCGCACTTCCAGCAGACCAGTCCGGCGATGGGTTCGAACATGGAGCCTCCCGGCAGGATGGTTCAGAATGCAGCGTCGGCAGGCTCTTGATCAAGAGGTATAAACCGTGACCCACCGGCCAGCTTTCCTCGTGGTACAGGGCGTCGTGACGGATCGCGAGGGCTTCAGGGCCTACAGCGAGGCCTTGCCGCCCATCTATCACCAATACGGCGGCCATTACCTGGCGGTGGCACCGGCCCCGTTGATCGAAATACTGGAGGGCGACCCCGAGGGGCGTAGCCTCGTGATCGCGCGTTTCGATTCGGCCGATGCGGCCCGGGCTTTCTGGCACTCACCGGAATATGCCGCAGCCAAGCGGCTGCGCGAAGGCAAGGGCAGTTTCTACGTGATGCTGGTCGAGGGCCTGCCCGAAGCCTGACTCGCGCTCCCGCGGGGTGGTCAAGCCCCCCCTCATCTGTTACGGTCAGGCATCAGGGTCGCAAGCGCCTCGCTGCGAACCCACCCAGCAAGTGCGGCTTCATCTTCGCAGCCGCCCCGTCGGAGTCGACGGGACGTGAGGCCCTGTCCCTGCGTTTCCCCGGCCCCGCCAACCGCGAGGAATCGACATGGGAGCAGACCAGGCGGGCCGTTACGAGGCCTTTACACTGAAGACGATGGATCGGATCCGGCAGCTCGAGGGGCTCTCCGAGCGCCGGCGGCTGGCCATGCGGGCCGTGGCGCAGGTGCTGCCGTTTCGCACCAATCGGTACGTGACCGACGAGCTCATCGACTGGGACAACATCCCCGACGACCCCATTTTCCAGCTCACCTTTCCGCAACCCGGGATGCTCGATCCGGATGATCTGGCGCGGATGATGCTGCTGCTGCGGCAGTCTGCGCCGATGATGGAATTGCGCCGCGCCGCCAACGAGATCCGCCTGAAGCTGAATCCCCACCCGGCGGGCCAGATGGAGCACAACGTGCCGCGGCTGGACGGCGTTCCCTTGCCGGGCCTCCAGCACAAGTATCGCGACACGGTGCTGTTCTTCCCCAGCCGGGGCCAGACCTGCCACGCCTACTGCACCTACTGTTTTCGCTGGGCACAGTTCGTGGGCATGGACGAGCTGAAGTTTGCCCAGCGTGAGACCGAGAGTTTCCACCGCTATCTGAGGCGGCACGACGAGGTGAGCGACGTCCTGTTCACCGGCGGGGATCCGCTGATCATGCGGGCCTGGCACCTGCGGGCCTACATCGAGCCACTGCTCGCCCCACGCATGGAGCATATCCGTCACATACGCATCGGTACCAAGGCGCTGGCCTTCTGGCCGCGAAAGTTCGTGACCGACAAGGATGCGGATACCTTGCTCAGGCTGTTCGAGCAGGTGGTAGCGAGCGGTCGCCACCTGGCGCTGATGGCCCACTTCACCCACCCGAGGGAGATGGAAACGCCGATGGTCGAGAGGGCGATCGAGCGGATCCGCTCGACGGGGGCGATGATACGAACCCAGGCCCCGCTGGTCCGCCACGTCAACGACTCGCCGGCTGCCTGGGCCAGCATGTGGCGTCGACAGGTCCGCCTGGGCTGCGTGCCCTACTACATGTTCGTTGAGAGGGACACGGGCCCCAAGGGCTACTTTGCCGTGCCTCTGGCCGAGGCCCATGACATCTTCCGGCGCGCCTTCAGCACCGTCTCGGGACTGGCACGCACCGTTCGCGGCCCCTCGATGTCGGCCACACCCGGCAAGGTGGTGGTCCATGGCATCCAGCAGGTCAGGGGCGAGAAGGTCTTTATCCTGAGTTTCCTGCGCGGCCGCAAGCAGGAGTGGGCCGGGCGGCCGTTCTTCGCCCGCTACGACGAATCGGCGACCTGGCTGGACGAGCTGAAACCGGCCTTCGATGAGGACCACTTCTTCTTCGAGCAGGACACCCCGCCGCGGCGGCGACAGGTGGGCTGGGAGTGACGCGCCTCAGCCCCTGGGTACCCGGATGCTGTCGACCATGTCGGTGACGGCGCGGGGCGGGGCCGGCGTGACGGCACTGACAGCATAGGTGACCGCCACGTTCAGCAGCATCCCCAGGCTGCCGATGCCCTCTGGGGAAATGCCGAACCACCAGTTGGCCGGCAGGTTGGCTCCCGGGTCGATGAACTTGAACCAGATGATGTAGCCGCCGGTGAAGCACAGGCCGGCCAGCATGCCGGTGACTGCGCCCTGCTGGTTCACGCGCTTGTCGAAGATGCCGAGAATCAGGGCCGGAAAGAAGGTCGCCGCGGCCAGCCCGAAGGCGAAGGCGACCACCTCGGCCACGAACCCGGGTGGATGGATGCCCAGCCAGCCCGCCGCGCCAACGGCCAGCGCCGCAGAGACGCGGGCCATCAACAGTTCCTGCCGGTCACTCACGTTCCTGGCCACCACCTTTTTCATCAGGTCGTGGGAAATGGCCGAGGAGATCACCAGCAGCAGCCCGGCAGCCGTGGACAGCGCAGCGGCCAGGCCGCCGGCCGCTACCAGCGCGACGACCCAGGCAGGCAACCGGGCGATCTCCGGATTGGCCAGCACCATGATGTCCCGGTCGATGGTCATCTCGTTGCGCTCGTCCTTCGAATAGAACATGCGCCCGTCGCCGTTGCGGTCTTCCCAGCTGATCAATCCCGTTCGAGTCCAGTTCTCCACCCACTCGGGTGCCTCGGCGGCGACCGTGCCGCGACCGTCGCGGCCGTTGAGGGTCTCGATCATGTTCACCCGCGCAAAGGCCGCCACCGCGGGTGCCGTGGTGTAGAGCAGGGCGATGAACAACAGCGCCCAGCCCGCCGAGCGTCGCGCGTCAGAGACCCTGGGCACGGTGAAGAAGCGCACGATCACGTGGGGCAGCCCGGCTGTGCCCACCATCAGCGCCGCCGTAATGCAGAACACGTCGAGCGTCGACTTGGTCCCGGCTGTGTAGGCGCCGAAGCCCAATTCCTCGCTCAATCCGTCCAGTTTGTCGAGCAGGCTGGTGCCGGCGCCACTCAACTCACCCCCGAACCCGAGTTGGGGGATGACGTGGCCGGTCAGCATGATGGAGATGAAGATGGCTGGCACCAGGTAGGCGAAGATCAGCACGCAGTACTGCGCGACCTGGGTGTAGGTGATGCCCTTCATTCCTCCCAGCACTGCATACAGGAAGACGATGCCCATGCCGATGACCACCCCCAGGGTGACGTCCACCTCGAGGAAGCGCGAGAAGACGATGCCCACGCCGCGCATCTGGCCCGCGATGTAGGTGAAGGAGATGAACAGCGCGCAGACCACCGCAACCAGCCGCGCGACATCCGAGTAGTAGCGATCGCCGATGAAGTCCGGCACGGTAAATTTGCCGAACTTGCGCAGGTAGGGCGCGAGCAAGAGCGCCAGCAGCACATAGCCGCCGGTCCAGCCCATCAGGTAGACCGCGCCATCCCGGCCCATGAAGGACACCAGTCCCGCCATGGAGATGAAGGAAGCGGCCGACATCCAGTCGGCCGCGGTGGCCATGCCGTTGGCTACCGGGTGGACCCCGCCGCCGGCCACGTAGTAATCACGCGTGGTGCTGACCCGGGTCCAGAGGGCGATGCCTGCGTAGAGCGCAAAGCTCAGGCCGACGATCAGGTAGGTCCAGGCCTGTACTGACATGCGGGTGGGTCAGTCTTCGGCCACGCCGTGTTGGCGGTCGAGGCGGTTCATGGCCGCCACGTAGCCGAATACCAGCGCGACGAAGGCGAAGATGGAGCCCTGCTGGGCAAACCAGAAACCCAGGGGAAATCCACCGATCCTGAAGCGGGCATCCAGCCAATCGGCGAGCAGGATGCCGGCTACGAAGGAGACGGCGAACCAGACCAGCAGCAGGGTCGCCAGCAGCTTGAGGTGTGCCCGCCAGTAAGAGGATAGCTTTACGCTGTCCATGACCTGACTCAGCGTCCGCTGTAGGCAGGCGGCTGAGCCCCCAACTGGCGGTAGCGATCCCGCAGCAGGGTCTGTCGGCTGCTGGTACCCACCGCAACGCCGGACAGGAACACCTCGGTCGGCAAGGTGCTGACCTCCAGGGGATCACCATCCCAGATCACGAGGTCCGCCCGCGCACCCGCCTGCAGGCCGAGAGGGGTACCGGCAGGGGCGAAGGTGCCCAGGGGAACAGTGGTGATGGCGGCGACCGCCGCGGCGTGGCTCATGCCGTGGCGGACAGCGTTGCCCGCCAGCTGCCGCACGTTGCGCGGGTTGGTTCGGTCCGAGGTGGCGAAGGCCACCTTGACCCCTGCGCGTTCCAGCCGGGCGGCATTGGCGAGGGTGGCATCCAGTGCATCAAAATTCTCCGGCAGATTGGCCAGTGCATCGATGATCACGGGAACGTTCTCCGCAGCCAGCAATTCGGCAGCGCGCCAGGCCTCTGCGCCGCCCACGATCACGACCCTGATGTTCTCGCTGCGGGCCAGTTCGATGACGGTG
>JAURMS010000179.1 GCA_030830595.1 Gammaproteobacteria bacterium
CCTTCGTCGAAGGTTCCGGGTCGATTACTTGGACATCGACTTCTGGAACATGCGATCGATCTTCTCGTTGGTCGCATCGCAGCACTGCTGGCTGGCCTGAGCGGCCGACAGCGCCTGGTTGGCGGTGTTCTGCGCAGCGGTAGCAGCCGAGCCGGCTTCAGAAGCCGTACGACCGGCGCTGTCGGCAGCGGACTTCGCGGCGCCGACATCACCCTGCAGGGCAGCAACCTGGGACTTCAGCGCATCGACTTCGGCCTGCAGCGGCTTCAGGTCGGTGCAGCCTGCACCCAGAGCGACGACGGCGGAGGCGAGCGCCACCTTTACGATCTTCGACATAGTGTGGTTCCTCTTGAGGCTTGGAAACGAATCGACAAGTGATCACTAGGCTACCGGGCCCCTGGCTTGCATGCTGGGTGACCGATAAGCGTCGGAATTATAACGCAAACATCCGCATCGCGTGAACCCGCAACCGTACGGTTGCAAATAGTGAGCCTTGACCTGTCCGGCGTACTTACTGTATGAATGCACAGTATCTGTTTATCCATACAGGTGTTCCATGTCAGACCTCACCCCCCGCCAGCGGCAGATCCTGCAGTTCATCGAGCGTTGCCTGAACGACAGCGGCATGCCGCCCACCCGCGCCGAAATCGCCGGCGCACTCGGTTTCCGCTCGGCCAACGCCGCCGAAGAGCACCTGCGCGCACTGCAGCGCAAGGGTGTGATCGACCTCGTGCCGGGCGCCTCGCGTGGCATCGTCCTCAGGGACGTGCTGCGCGAACAGATGGGCCTGCCGCTGATTGGCAGGGTCGCCGCCGGCCAACCGATCCTGGCGGAAGAGAACGTGGAGGCGCGTTACCAGGTGGATCCCGCCCTGTTCACGCCGCAGCCCCACTACCTGCTGCGGGTCGTCGGCATGAGCATGCGCAACGTGGGCATCCTCGATGGCGACCTGGTGGCGGTACACCGCTCGCCCGACGTGCGCAATCGCCAGATCGTGGTCGCCCGCCTCGAGGACGAGGTCACGGTCAAGCGTTATCGGCAGGAAGGCAAGGTGGTCTGGCTGTTGCCGGAAAACCCGGATTTCGAGCCGATCAAGGTCGACCTGCGTGAGCGCTCGCTGGTCATCGAGGGCGTGGTGGTCGGCGTGCTGAGACGGGGCCGGTCGGTGGACGCGCTCCAGTGAACGGCCTGCGGCAGCGCTCCAGTCATGACCGCCGATACTCTCGAAGGCTTGTTGAATCATCCGGCTCTGTGGCGTGCCGGTGGCGGCAGCCTCCGCCGTGACGTGGTGGCCAGCGGGTTCGATGCGCTCGATGCCAGGCTGCCGGGCGGCGGCTGGCCGCTGGGCGAACTCATCGAAATCCTTCCCCGCAGTCATGGCATCGGCGAGCTGAACCTGTTGCTGCCCGCCCTGCGTTCGCTGCTTGCCGATCCGGCCCGGGCGGAGGGCTGGGTCGCATGGCTGGTGCCGCCTTATACGCCCTATGCGCCGGCACTGCAGAAGTCGGGCCTGTCGCCTGCGCGCATGCTCGTGGTCGATCCCGCCCGGCGGGATCCCGGGCCGGCCTGC
Source organism: Gammaproteobacteria bacterium (assembly GCA_030830595.1). Lineage (GTDB taxonomy): Bacteria > Pseudomonadota > Gammaproteobacteria > Steroidobacterales > Steroidobacteraceae > SG8-30. Next base: position 1,571 of record JAURMS010000179.1, read on the forward strand.
TGGGCGCTGGAACAGGCGTTGCGCTCGACGGCCTGCGTGGCGGTCCTTGCCTGGCTGGACCGGCTGCCCATGTCCGCCCTGCGTCGACTCAAGCTGGCAGCCAGCGAGGGCGGCTCAGCCTGTTTCCTGTTCAGGCCGCGCGCTTGCGAAACGGATCCCTCGCCGGCATCGCTCAGGGTGTCACTCCAGCCGGGCGAGCAGGGCATCGACCTGTGCATCCTCAAGAACCGCGGTGGTTACACCGGTTGGCTCAGGCGTTTCATGACCTGAATCGACCATGGTTGCCCATACGCCGGACCTGTTCGACGGTGAGAACCTTCACCGTGGCCCACGCGCCTTCGCGGTGGTGGGTCGTGCAACCGCCACTCCCGCCCTGAAGCAGGCCCGGGAGGCCTGGCTGTGTGTCTGGCTGCGAGGCGGTGTGCCGGATGATGATCGCCTGCTGCAACGTCTGGCCCGCTGGTTGACCCATCTCACCCCATGCGTGAGCCTGGAACCGCCCCAGGCCGTACTCGCCGAGTTGCGTGGCAGCCTGAAGCTCTTTGGTGGTCGTCAGGCCCTCTCGCGGCGCATCGGGGATCACCTGCTGAGCGAGGGACTGGAAGCCTCGATCGCCTGGGCGCCCACCTCGCGAGCGGCCTGCTGGCTGGCCCGGACCGGGGGTGAGTGGTGTCTGGAGTCACCCGACCAGATGCCTGTCGTGGCGGACGAACTCCCGGTCGACTGCCTGGGCTGGCCTGATGAGGCACGGAGCAGGCTTGCCAGGATCGGCGTGCGTACGGTTGCCGAACTGGTTCGTCTGCCACGCGAGGGGCTGGCTCGTCGCCTGGGCCCGGCGCTGCTGGCGGAACTCGACGAAGGTTTCGGTCGTCGTGCGCAGCCGCGCCGTCGCTGGCTCCGACCAGAGCGTTTCACCGCCAGCCTTGACCTGCCCTGCGAGAGCACGGATACAGGCCTCATTCGGCTGGGGCTGGATCGGCTGCTGGAACAGCTGGCAGCCTTCCTGCGCACCCGGGATGCCGGGGTGCAGGCCCTGCAGCTGGAATTGTGCCACCGTGAACTGGCCCCAACCCGCCTCAGGCTGGGTCTGTCGCGGCCCGCTGCAGACATGGAGCACCTGGCCGCCCTCTGGGAGGAGCGGCTCACGGGGCTGGCTCAAGGCGCGCCAGTCCGTGCGCTGCGCCTGCGATCGAGCCCGGTACTGCCCCTTGAGTTGCGGACGGCCGCCCTGCCTGGCCATGGCCCCTCCTCATGCGGAGCAGGCTCGCCGGTGAGGTTGCTGGAGCGCCTGCGCGCGCGTTTCGGCAGCGCTTCCGTCTACGGCCTGGATTGCCACGCCGAACACCGCCCTGAGCACGCCTGGCGGGTCGCCGAGCCACTGGGCAGGGCTGCTCCCCTGCAGTCGTCGAAGTGGAGCCTGCCGGGCCATCATCGTCCACTGTGGCTGTTGACGGAGCCGCGCCGAATCGGCGAGCGCAACGGCGTGCCGCGCTATGCCGGCCAGCCGCTGCACCTCGAGGAGGGGCCTGAACGTATCGAGAGTGGCTGGTGGGATGGCCACGACGTCCGCCGCGACTACTACCTGGCGCGCGCCTCCAGCGGCGCCCGGCTGTGGGTGTATCGCTGCCCGGGGGATGACGGCGGCTGGTGGCTGCATGGCGTGTTCGGCTGATGGCCTATGCCGAGCTGCACTGCATCAGTAACTTCAGTTTCCTGCGCGGTGCGTCCCACCCTGAAGAGCTGGTCGAGCGTGCCGTCGAGCTGGGTTACTCAGCACTTGCCCTGACCGACGAATGCTCGGTAGCGGGGGTTGTCCGGGCCCATGTGGCGGCCAGGCCTCACCCGGGTTTCCGGTTGATCATCGGCAGCGAGCTGCGCCTGCGGAACGGACCGCACCTGGTGTGCCTGGTCGCTTCGCGGGTCGGTTATGCCAACCTGTGCCGGCTCATCACTCGCGGCAGGCGTGCAGCGGCCAAGGGCGATTACCTGCTGGAGACGGCCGACCTGGCCGGCGGCATGGAAGGCTGCCTGTTCCTGTGGATTCCGGCGACCGAGCCGGATCCCTGCGAGGGCCAGTGGCTGGCTGCCACCTTCCCCGGACGCGCGTGGCTTGCCGTCGAACTGCCTGCTGCCGGCGGCGACCG
>JAURMS010000022.1 GCA_030830595.1 Gammaproteobacteria bacterium
CGGGCGTGGAGCTCGAGCCTGCCCTGCAGGGCCTTGCCACCCTCCTGCACCTGCTGCTGTTCGTCTACTGGCTGGGCGGAGACGTCGGCGTGTTTTATGCCAGCCGCTTCGTGGTGGATACCTCGCTGACCCGCGAGGCGCGGCTTACGGCGGCGAAGATCTTTCTCGACCTCGACATGCTTCCCCGCTACTGCATGGCCCTGATGCTGACGGCGGGCGGATTGCTGGCTGAATTCTCGGGTATTCGTCACAGCCCTTGGGAACTGCTGGCCATCGTGTTGCTGGGACCCGCGTGGGTGGCGCTGGTCCATCTGGTGCATGCCCGCCAGGGCACCGCTGCCGGCCGAACCCTGGCGCGGCTCGACGTATGGTTCAGGCTGGCAGTGATTGCCGCCCTGCTGGTCTCGGTGGTCGAGTCGCTGACCAGCGCCCGTCTGGCAGGGCAGGAGTGGCTGGCCGCCAAACTGGTGATCTTCGCGGGACTGATCGCCTGCGGACTGATGATCCGCCGCAACCTGCCACCATTCGTCGAAGGCTTTCGCTGCCTGGCGAGCAGCGGGCCGACGGCAGAGAGTGACCGGTTGATGCGCGAGGGCTTGCGCCACTGCCAGCCGTGGGTGCTGACGATCTGGGCGGGGCTGCTGACCTCGGCCGCCCTCGGCATCTTCAAGCCCGGCCTGGCGCCCTGAACCGGCTCAGTCGGTAGGGACGTGCCGGCGACAGCGGTGCAGGCGCCGGGCGCTCCGGAACTCATCCAGCAGGTAGGCGAACGCAGCGCCGCCCAGGGACAGCGAAGGGTCGGCCTGGCCCTGATCCGCGAGCCGAAAAATCTGCTGGTAGTACCAGCCCTGCGAACTGAGCACGTTCATCACCCGCAGGGGCAACAGCGGACTGGTGGGAGAGCGCCAGCCCCGCTTCGCATAGACCAGTTCATCTTCCCAACGCCTGGCCACCGTGCTCGGATCTGCCATGAGCCGCCTCGGCAGGTCGGGCTCGGTGCACAGCGGCCGACCGAGGCCGATGACATCGCAGTCGCCGTCACCGATGGCGCCTGCCATGGCCGCGGCGCTGCGGAACCCACCGGTGATCATGAGCGGCATGCGCGCCACCTGCCGGATGCCCTCCGCATAGGCACCGAAGTACGCCTCCCGCCGGCGGGTACTTTCGCGAACCGGCACGGCGCTGTCGCGTTTGCCCTCGAAACCGATCAGGCGCGGCTGCTCGTAAGTGCCGCCCGACACTTCCAGCAAGTCGACCGACTCCTCGTTGAGCCACTCGACCACGCGGATACATTCCTCGTTGCTGAAGCCGCCCTTGCGGAAGTCGTCCGAGTTCAGCTTCAGGCCCACGGGAAAGTCAGCGCCCACCCGGCGGCGCGTGGCGCGCAGGACCTCGATGAGGAAACGCGCCCGGTTCTCGAGGCTGCCACCCCAGGCGTCGCTGCGACGATTGGTCACCGGCGAAAGAAATGAACTGATCAGGTAGCCATGGGCTCCATGCACCTGCACCCCTGTGAAGCCGCACTCGCGGGATATCTCGGCGGCACGGGCATAGCGATCAATGAGCGCCAGGATGTCCGCTTCAGTCAGTGCGCGCGGACGCGCGTAGCTGCCGAGGATCTCCAACTGGACGGCCGAGGGCGCCAGGGGCCTCTGGGTGACGTACCTGGGAGACTGCCGTCCTGCATGGGAAATCTGGGTCCACAGGTGATTGCCCGCACCCGTGCCGGCGCGAGCCCAGGCCGACAGCCTACGGCGGGCTTCCGGGGAGACAGTGACCGGGTCGTTCACGTCGATGGCCACGTTGCCGGGACGCTCGAGCACCTGGCGATCGACCTGAACGTTTCCAGTGATCAGCAACCCGGCCCCACCCTCGCTCCAGGTGCGATACAGGGACTCAAGCCGCGGGGTGGAGCGGAGCCAGCCGTCGGCGAGCCCCTCGGTCATGGCCGCCTTGCACAACCTGTTGGGCAGGACGGCTCCGCAGGGCAGCGCAAGCGGGGAATCGAGGCTCATGGCTGCATCCATTGACTGGGTAATCCCGAACTGTGACGGCTGTAAGTCAGTCATTTTTCGGGGATTTTACATAATTTTGGAGGGAAGATTCATGTTCACTCGTACCACTATGCTCGGCGTCACCGCCTTGTGCGCCGTCCTGGTTGCCGGCCTCGGGTTTGCGCCGGAAGCGGAAGCAGGCAAGAAGCGCAAGCGCGCGCAACAACAGTCCGCTGCCGGCTACGTGGCGGCCACGCCCAGCCTCGTCGACGTTGCGATCGCGGCCAACACCGAAGGTCCATATGCCGGATCCTTCGACATCCTGCTCGCGGCGGTCGGCGCGGCGGAACCGGTCGTGGCCACCGCCCTGTCCACACGCGGCCAGCTGACCGTGTTTGCTCCCACTGACACCGCCTTCGAGGCGCTGCTCGCGGAACTCGGTGTGACCGCGGAGGACCTGCTGGCCAGCACCGAACTGCTGACCGACGTTCTCCTGTACCACGTCAGCAATGGCCGTCAGCCCTCCAACGCCGTGCTTGGCAAGCGCCAGATCCGCATGCTGAAGGGTGGCTTCGTCTACCAGTCGAACGGCATCTTGACCGATAACAATGGTCGCGAGGTCGGCTTCGTGGTAACGGACATTCCGGCGTCCAACGGCGTCATCCACGTCATCGACACGGTCCTGCTGCCCTGAGGGGCCGCGGCGGGGTCAGGCGCGGCGCTCGTCGCGCTCGATGACCCCGTCGCGCAGGCGGACGATGCGCCGCGCATGGGCGGCGATGTCATCCTCATGGGTGACCAACACGATGGTCTGGCCTGCCGCATGCAGTGCCTCGAACAGCGCCATGATTTCCTCACCCGTCGTGGTATCCAGGTTGCCGGTGGGTTCGTCGGCCAGCAGGATGGACGGCTCACCCACCAGCGCCCTGGCGATGGCCACACGCTGACGCTGACCACCCGAGAGTTCGTTGGGCCGATGCCGGCTGCGTTCGGCCAGGCCGACCTTGGCGATCACCTCGCTGGCACGGCGGCGGCGCTCTGACCGCGAAACGCCCGCATACACGAGGGGAAGCTCGACGTTGCTTTGCACGGTCGATCGAGCCAGCAGGTTGAAGGTCTGGAACACGAAGCCGATGCGGCGGTTACGCACCTCGGCAAGCTTGCGATCGCTCATGCGGCTGACGTCCTCGCCCTCCAGCAGGTAGCGACCGGCACTGGGCGTATCGAGACAGCCGATGATGTTCATCAGCGTCGACTTGCCAGAGCCCGAAGGGCCCATGATCGCCACATACTCGTTGCGCTGGATAGACAGCGACACGCCGCGCAGTGCATGCACCGGCTGGTCACCCATCACGTAGGTCTTCGTGACCTCGGTCAGTTCGAGTACGGCTGGGGCTGTGTCCATGACTTCCCGATCCTGAGACCGTCGGGAGGATATCACCCCGGGCCCGACCCCCGCTCTCTGGGCAAGGGACGCAGTCCGTAGGGCGCTACCAGTTTCCACACGTGCGCCGGCACCATCGCATACATCCGCCTAGGCAGCGCACGACGCAAGTGGAGCACGGTCTCGATGGCCTTCATCTCGACGCGGGCTCGGGCGAACTCCAGTCCGCGCGGGCCCACGCGCGGCATCAGCCAGCCCACCAGCGGCCTCAACCAGGCTGGCAACCGGCGTAGCGGCAGCCCACCTGCAGCGCGCAAGGTATTGGCCAGAAAGCCGCGGACCGGCCCCTGCCTCCGACCTGCGCTGCCGGGCTGCTCCAGGGCGACCTCTCCGGAAAGGAGCGACAACAGTTCCTCGCCACGGGCATTGCGCACCAGGAGCCACTGCCGGCCCTCGCCCCCCATGTAACCCACGGTCATGTCGGCCAACACGTTGGTGTAGTCCACGCAGGTCCTGCAGGTGAGTGGAAAGAAATCCCAGGGCAACTGCGCAATGGGCAGTTGCAGGAACGGAATCTCCCGGCGCCGGCCATCTTCGAAGCGCAATTCCACATGGTAGTCGGCGCGAAACTCGAGGTAGGAAATACTGTCCGGACGTTCGTCCAGCAGCGCCAGGAAACGATGGAAGTTCTCGGTAGTGGTGTTGTCCGAGCAGGGTGTGCCGATCACGTACAGTCGCTCCAGGCCGAGTTCCTGCTCGATGGCCCTAAGGGCATACACCTGACAGGGAATGCCAATGACGGCGAGCCTCCGGTAGCCCAGCGCCCGCGCCGGTTCGAGCAGGGCCAGGAGCGGCGCATAGCCCATGCGCATACCCCGACAACCGGCCATGGCCGCCGGGTCGGTCACGAGAACCGCACGGGGCTTCCAGCGGTCGGCCGGATCGGGCGCCACCGTGAGCACCGCCTCCACGGCGCCCGTCTCCAGCAACCGTTCACCAAGTCGGCTGGCAATGCCGCTC
>JAURMS010000023.1 GCA_030830595.1 Gammaproteobacteria bacterium
CCTGATGCCAGGCAGGCTCTACGTCTCCACCTTCGGCTGCCAGATGAACGAGTACGACTCGCAGAGGATGCAGGACGTCCTCAGGGAGTCGCACGGCCTGCTGCCGACCGACGACCCTGAACAGGCGGACGTCGTGCTCCTTAACACCTGCTCGGTCCGCGAAAAGGCGCAGGAGAAGGTGTTTTCCCACCTCGGTCGCTGGAGGCAGCTGAAGCAGGTCCGGCCCGAGCTCGTCATTGGCGTGGGCGGCTGCGTGGCCAGTCAGGAGGGCGAGGCGCTGCTGAAGCGCGCGCCGTTCGTCGACCTGGTGTTCGGTCCCCAGACCATTCATCGCCTCGGGGACATGCTTGCGTCGGTCCAGCGCAACGGCCGGGCGCAGGTGGACATCTCCTTTCCCGAGATCGAGAAGTTCGATCGCCTGCCCGAGCCTCGGGCCGAGGGCGCCTCGGCCTTCGTGTCCATCATGGAGGGCTGCAGCAAATACTGCAGCTTCTGCGTGGTGCCCTACACGCGAGGGGAGGAGGTCAGCCGGCCGCTTGAACAGGTCATGGCGGAGGTCGTCTCGCTCGCCGGCCAGGGCGTGAGGGAAGTCATGCTGCTGGGCCAGAACGTCAACGCTTATCGCGGACCCATGGCAGATGGTGGCGAGGCCGACCTGGCTACGCTCATCCGGCTGGTCGCCCGCCTCTCGGGCATCGAGAGGATCCGGTTCACCACCTCCCACCCGCTGGAGTTCACGGACAGCCTGGTGGAGGCCTATGCCGAGGTCCCCAAGCTGGCCTCCTACCTGCACTTGCCCGTGCAGAGCGGGTCGGATCGAGTGCTGGCCATGATGAAGCGCGGCTATACCGCGCTGGAGTACAAACAGAAAATCCGTCGCCTGCGCGAGGCGCGCCCGGGGATCAGCCTGTCCTCGGACTTCATCGTGGGCTTTCCCGGCGAGACGGAACGTGATTTCGAGCAGACCCTGCAACTGGTGGCCGACGTTGGCTTCGACCAGAGTTTCAGCTTCATCTACAGCCGTCGACCCGGCACGCCCGCTGCGGCCCTCGAGGACGACGTGCCCCGCGAGGTCAAGCAGCGCAGGCTGGAACTGCTCCAGCACAGGATCGACCAGCAGGCCCAGCAGATCAGCCGGGGCATGGTGGGCTCGGTGCAGCGGGTGCTGGTGGAAAAGCCCTCGCGCAAGGATCCCGGTCAGCTGGCTGGCAGGACAGAAAACATGCGCTGGGTGAACTTCGACGGGCCGGCGGAACTGATTTCTCAGTTCGTGGACCTCCAGGTCACCGAAGCGTTGCCGAATTCCCTGCGCGGACGGCTCCTGGCCCCGGTCGAGCCCGAGGCCAGACGTGCCTGAGGCCGGCGTGGAGCCCGCAGCGCATCATGAGGTTTCCCTGGAGGGTGCAGGGAACGAGCGCCTGGCGGCGGTCTGCGGCCCGCTGGATGGGCATCTGCGCCAGATCGAGGACCGCCTGGGGGTCGAGATCCGCAGGCGCGGAGATCAGTTCAGCCTGACCGGTGCCATGGCGGCCGCTGGCGCCGAGGTCATCAAGTCCCTCGCAACCCGTGCCCGTCAGGGGCCGGTGACCGCCGAGGACGTCCACCTGGCGCTGAGTGAGGTCGCCATGGAGGTTCACGAGGACCCCGACCAGCCGGTGGTCCGCATCCAGCGCGGTGTGGTTCGCGGACGCGGGGCCAACCAGGCGCGCTACCTGATCAACATCCGCGAGCACGACCTGACCTTCGGGATCGGCCCGGCGGGCACCGGTAAGACCTACCTCGCCGTGGCCTGCGCGGTGGAGGCCCTGCAGCGGGAGGCGGTGCGCAGGATCGTGCTGGTTCGACCGGCGGTCGAGGCTGGCGAACGCCTCGGCTTCCTGCCCGGCGACATGGCGCAGAAGGTCGACCCCTACCTGCGACCGATGTACGACGCCCTGTACGAAATGATCGGCTTCGAGCGCGTGGCCAGGCTGATGGAGCGTAACGTCATCGAGGTGGCCCCGCTGGCGTTCATGCGGGGCAGGACCCTGAACGAGTCCTTCATCATCCTGGACGAGGCCCAGAACACTACGGTCGAGCAGATGAAGATGTTCCTGACCCGCATCGGTTTCGGCTCGCGCGCGGTGGTCACCGGCGACCTCACCCAGACCGACCTGCCCGCGGGCAGGCCCTCCGGCCTGCGGCATGCTTCAGAGATCCTGGCCAGGGTGCCCGGCATCGCCTTCAGTCGGTTCACCGCGCGAGACGTGGTGCGCCACGTGCTGGTGGCGCGCATCGTCGAGGCCTATGAGCGGGCCACGCCGCCCGGGGAGCAGGGATGAGTGTCCGGGTGACCGTGCAGTATGGAACCCGTCGCCCCTGGGCGCCGGCAGCGGCCAGCCTGCGGGCCTGGGCACTGGCCGCACTGGGGCAGCAAGACGGGGCTGGGCAGCTGGGAATTCGAGTGGTCTCTGGCGCCGAGGGTCAGCGACTCAATCGTAAGTTTCGCGGTCGCGATCGCGCGACCAACGTGCTCGCCTTCCCGGGCTGGGACCTGCAGTCGGGGCAGCACCTGGGGGACGTGGTGATCTGCGCCCCCGTCGTCGCCCGCGAGGCGCGCGAGCAGGGCAAGCCGGTGCGAGCGCACTGGGCCCACCTGGTTATCCATGGCGTCCTGCACCTGCTGGGCCGCACCCACGACCGACCACGCGCAGCCGAGCGCATGGAGCGGGAGGAGGCGGGTATCCTGTCCCGACTCGGTTTTCCCGATCCTTACGAGGGAGACAGAAGATGAGCAGTCAGCAGGGCAGCAAGGGCTGGCGTCGCCGCCTGCTGGAGGCCGCTAAGCCGCGCAGCCGCGAGGAGCTGACCGAGCTGCTGCGGCTGGCAGGCGCCGATGGGCTGGTGGATGCCGATGCGCTGGCCATGATCGAGGGCGTGATGGAGGTGGCCGACCTGCAGGTGCGCGACATCATGATCCCGCGCTCCCAGATGGTGGTGCTGGATCGCGACGCACCGCCTGCCAGCCTGCTGCCGGTCATCGTGGAATCCGGTCACTCGCGTTTTCCGGTCATCGGCGAGGATCGCGACCAGGTGGTGGGTCTGCTACTGGCCAAGGACCTCCTGCGCCACTATGCCGAGGGCGATCCGGCCGGCTTCGACATGCGCGAGGTGCTGAGGCCAGCGGTCTTCGTGCCGGAAAGCAAGCGCGTCAACGTGCTGCTCAAGGAATTCCGCGGCAGCCGTAACCACATGGCCGTAGTGGTCGACGAATACGGTGGCGTGGCGGGCCTGGTGACCATCGAGGACGTCGTCGAGGAAATTGTCGGGGACATCGAGGACGAATACGACATCGAGGAGGACCAGACCATCCGCCGCGATGCCGACGGGGCGTTCGTCGTGCACGCGCTGACCCTGATCGAGGACTTCAACGACTTCTTCGGCAGTGACTTCAGCGACGAGGAATTCGACACCATCGGTGGGCTGGTCATGCACCAGTTCGGGCGCTTGCCGAAGCGGGGCGAACAGGCCTCCCTGGCGGGATTCGAGTTCAAGGTGCTCCGTGCCGACCGCCGCCGCATCGACCTGCTGCGAGTCGAGCCTCCGGCTGGATTCGAGCCGCGCCGCACCGGGGAGTGATGAACCTGCTCGGGGCTCGGGCAACGCCCTGGCTGGCGCTGGCATTGGGTGCGGCCTGCTCGCTGTCTTTCGCGCCTGCTGGCCTGTACCTGCTCGGGACGGCCTGCATCGCCGGCCTGTTCTGGACCTGGGAGTCCGCCTCGGCGCGACGTGCAGCGCTGTACGGCTTCGCCTGGGGCGTCGGCCTGTTCCTGGCCGGTGCCTACTGGATCTTCACCGCGGTGTACGTCTTCGGTCGGGCGCCGGCCTGGCTGGCCTTGCTGCTGCTGCTGGGTCTGGTGGCCATCATGGCGGCCTGGTACGCCCTGCTGGGCTGGGCGGTGGTGCGGCTGACGCCTCGTTCGGGTCCCCTGCGCTGGCTGGTGGTGGCGCCCGCTGCCTGGGTCCTGGTGGAGTGGGCCCGCGGTTGGGTGCTGAGTGGGTTCCCCTGGCTCCAGGCTGGCTATGCACATATCGATTCGCCGCTCAGTGGCCTGGCGCCCGTGGGGGGTGTCCACCTGGTCGGGCTGGCCGCTGCCCTGACGGCGGGTGGCGTGCTCGCAGCCATCCTGGGGACCGCCCGGCAGCGGGCCTCTGCGCTCCTGGTGTTGGCGGTCACCTGGGTGGTCGCTGCCGCCCTGCAGGGTCGGGCCTGGACCGTGGTGGCGGGAGACGCCATGGAGGTCGCAGTGGTCCAGGGTGCGGTGCCACAGGACCTCAAGTGGGATGCGGCGCATCGCCGGCAGACACTGGAACTCTATCAAGGCTTGAACCGCGAGGCCCTTGGCGCGAGGCTGATCGTGTGGCCCGAGGCCGCACTCCCGATGCTTGCCGATCAGGCCATGCCGTTCCTGACCGGTGTCTGGCGCGAATCGGTACGTGCCGGGTCCCATCTCATGATCGGCCTGTTGCGCTATGACGCCAACCAGGACCAGGTCTACAACGGCTTGATCGCTCTCGGTGACGAGGATCCGGCCTGGTACTACAAGCGCAGGTTGGTGCCGTTCGGGGAGTTCTTCCCGGTGCCGGCTACGGTCCGCCGCTGGATGCGGCTCATGAGCCTTGCCTACTCGGACCTCACGCCGGGTCCCGCGTCACAGCCCGCCCTGCGCGTCGCTGGACAGCGCGTGGGCGTGACCATCTGCTACGAGGATGCCTACGGTGCAGAGCAGCTCGCCGTCCTCGACGAGGCCACGCTCCTGGTCAACGTCACCAACAATGCCTGGTTCGGCGATTCCAATGCACCCCACCAGCAGCTGCAGATGGCCCGTTTCCGCGCCCTCGAGGCCGGTCGCTACCTGATTCGCGCCACTTCGAACGGCATCAGCGCCGTGATCGGTCCGGAGGGTGGCTTGCGGGCCCGTGCAGAGCAGTTCGTGCCCCTGGTGCTGCGCGCCGAGGTGCGTCCCCATACGGGCCTCACGCCCTACGCGCGGGTGGGCAATGGACCCATCCTGCTGCTTTGCCTGCTGGGCCTGATGGCGACCCTGTTCCGGTCTCAGCTGTCCCGCAGGCGGCGGCTGTAAGGTTCGCGCGCCGACCACAGCAGCAGCGCGGCCAGGGGCGCTGCGACCCCCACGATCCAGGCCATCGATTCGCCGATCCGCAGTTCGTCGGCGAAGACGAAGTCGTTGAGGAATCCGGTCAGGAACGAGCCGAGTCCGATGCCGGCGAGGTTCACGAAGAACAGGTAGGCCGCCGAGACCTGGCCACGCATGCGATTCGGGCTGCCTGCCTGCAAGGCGGCGGCGGCGGCCGCAAAGGGAAAGCTGGAAAAGAACATGAAGCCGGCGAAGACTGCCAGCGCCGCCTCGCCACTGCCGACGACGGTCACGCCGATGCCCAGCGGCGCCACGGCCAGCGCACTGATGATTCCGGGCCAAATCTCGGCATCGGCATGGCCACGCTGGCGAAGCGAGTCGGCCAGCATTCCGCCGGTCAGGATGCCGGCGGCACCGCCGATGGCGAGGATCAGGCCGAGTGAGGTGCCGAATTCGCCGGGCGAGAGGCCATGCACACGCTGCAGAAAGGGCGGCATCCAGAAGGCGACGGCGTTGAAGGACAGGGTGAGCAGCGAGATGCCGACGAAATGGGCCAGGAAGAATCGGCGGTGCTCCAGGACCAGCCCAATGACCTCGGCAGGCCGGGGCAGGCTGTCGGCGGCCGGACGCAGCCCCTGCCGTGACGGCTCCGCGAGCGTAGCCACCCAGAGCGCAACCAGAACACCCGGTAGGCCGACCACCATGAAGGCCACTTGCCACGCGGCCAGTTCTCCCAGCAGGGGCAGTTGCAGCGGGGGTTGCCCTGCCAGCCGACCCACGACCGCGCCGCCGATGATCGCCGCGAGGCCAATGCCCAGGTAGACGCCCATCGAGTACACACCCAGCGCGCGGCCGCGGCGCTCCGGCCGGAACTGGTCGGCAATCATCGAGTAGGCGGCAGGACCCAGCGCGGCCTCGCCGACCCCTACCGCTACCCTGGCAGCGAACAACTGGCCGAAGTTCCGGGCGAGACCCGACAGGGCGGTCGCCAGGCTCCAGACGAAAATGCCCCAGGCGATGATCCGCTTGCGATTGCCCTGGTCTGCCAGGCGGCCCATCGGAATGCCGATCAAGGTGTAAAAAACGGCGAAGGCCAGCCCCTGCAGGAGGCCGATCTGGGTGTCCGACACACCGAGATCTGCCTTGATGGGGCCGACCAGCATGGACAGGATCTGCCGGTCGATATAGGAGAGCGTGTAGGCCACCATCAGCACGAAGGTGGCGTACCAGGCTCGTGCGGGCGATGGCCATTGAGGAGTCATGAGAGGCCTCCGGGGGCGGAACGTCCGTCCCGCCCCCGAACGGATTCCATTAGAACCGGTAGGTCATCTCCAGGCCCCAGGTGGAGCCCGGTGCCGGATACCCCAGCGCATGGCCGACCGAGAACGGGTCAGTGATGATCGAACCCGGCGCCGGTTGGGCCGTGGCCGGCGGTGGCAGCGAAGAGGACGTGAACTGGACGATGTTGTGGAAGTAGCGCTCGTCCGTCAGGTTCTTTTTCCATGCCGAGACCTCCAGGTTGCCCGCCGCGTTGGTCCAGCCTACCCGCACGTCGATCAGCGTGTAGGCTTCCTGCCGGGCGACGTCCGCGTTGGCCGCGTTGTAGTAGATGTCGTCGGTATGGCTCAACTGGCCGAACAGGGTCAGTGAGCCGGATTCACCCATCGGAATGGTGTATTCCGCATACAGGTTGCCCTTTATTTCCGGCGCGTTATTGAGGGTATTCCCCGAGGCATCGAAGATGCGCGGCGAGCCGAAGGCTCTCGTGGTGGGCACATCGGCGCAGCCTGGATCATTGAAGTTGTCTACCACGTAGGGTGAGCAGACCCCATAGGGCACGTCGAAGCTGTCGTACGTGGCGTCCAGGAAGGACACCGAGGCCCCGATCACCAGGTTGTCGGCTGGTTGGGCCAGGATCTCCAGGTCCAGGCCGCTGACCGTCGCATTGGCTGCGTTGCTCACCAGGGTCAGACTGTTGAAGAAGGTCGTGACCTGCAGGTCCTTGTAGTCGTAGGTGAAGGCCGCGGCATTCACTCTCAGGCGACCATCCAGCCAGTCGCTCTTCACGCCCACTTCGATGCTGCTGATGGTCTCAGGATCATAGGCCGGGTTGGTCGGCTGGTAGTCGTTGTAGCCGCCCGACTTAAAGCCCTCGGTATAGCTTGCATAGACCAGCAGGTTGTCACTGGCGCGCCATTCCAGCCCTAGTTTCGGAGTCCAGTCGTCCCAGGACTGCGAGTCGCTGCGCGACTGGAAGGGGCATGCGCCGCAGGCGGCGTAGTTGATGTTACCGAACAGGCCCTGGATCACTTGATCGGCCGGATTGGCGGCACTCGGCAGCACGAAGTTGAGTTCGTTGTAGTCGTCCTTCTTTTCGTCCGAGTAGCGCAGGCCGGCGGTCAGCCGCAGGCTGTCGGTCAGCTGGTAGCCCAGTTCGCCGAAGGCCGCCCAGGCCGAGGTGTCGTTCTCGGCGAAGATGTTGAACGAGCGCAGGGACGTGCCGCCGCCAGCGAGTGCGCCGACCTCCCGCACCAGGCCCAATGCGCCTTGCTTGTCCTCCTTAAGGTAGTACAAGCCACCGATCCAGCTGAGGGGTCCGTCGCCATTGGAGGCGAAGCGCAGTTCGGCCGAGGTCTGCTTGGTGTCGAAGATCTCAGTGGTTCGGGTTACGTTGATCTCAGTACCGTCGGTATTGAACAGGAAATCCATTTCGAAGGTCTTTTGCGCCAGGATCAGCGTCGAGGTGAAGGACTCGCCGGCATACTCAAGGGTGAAGGTCGGACCGCCAGTCTCCCAGTTCATGAAGGTCGGAACGTCGTTGCGTTCCTCCAGGATTGAACGGGTGGGTATGGCACCGAAGACTTGCGCAGTGCCAATGTCGTCATTAGGCCGCACTGCGGTGTTGCCGTTCTCGAACTTGCTCTGGTCCCAGGAGAGCGTGGCCGCCCAGGTGTCATTCGGTGCATAGCGCAGGATTGCCCTCGTCGCCTTCAAGTCCTGGTCATCCAGTTGGTTACCCCCGGCCGGGTCGAGGTCCTTCACGTAGCCCTCGTCGTTAGCGATTCGTCCGGCGACCCTGACGGTCAGGCCCTCGGCCAGTGAGCCGCTCAGGGCGCCTTTGGCCTCGTAGCGCTTGAAGCTGCCGGTGCCCAGGCCGATGTATCCCTCAAATTCTTCGGTGGGCTGGTTGGACACGATGTTGATCGAACCGCCCGTGGCGTTACGACCGTAGAGGGTGCCCTGAGGTCCGCGCAGCACCTCGACCCGCTCGACGTCGAGGAACTGGGACATGCCCATGTTGGGCCGTCCGAGGTACACACCGTCCAGATGGATTGCGACGCTCGGATCGGCGCCGACCGCCAGCAGGTTGCTGCCGATCCCGCGGATGTAGATCTGGGCTTCGCCGCCCGCCTGACTGTACTGCAGGGTCGGCACCCGGCCTGCCAGCGCCAGGAAATCATTCTGTCCGGTGCGGGCCAGCTGATCGCCGCTGAGGGCGACGATGGAAATCGGCACGTCCTGCGAAGATTCGGCGCGCTTTTGGGCGGTGACGATAATCTCCTGCAAGAGCCCGTCCTGGGCAGTGGCTGAGCCGGTCGCGAGAACGGCTGCGACGGAAACGGCGATGAGGGTGCTGCGGTGTGCGGTCACGAGGCTCTCCTGCATGAATGTTGCTGCGTCAGGTACATGATGGTTCAGCTTGGATCCGCCGGCAAGGGCGTTGCGCCGGCGCTACGCCGAGCGGGGTCGTCGCCGGTTCTGTGCTGATAATGAAAGAGAATCGATGTTTGCCTGAAACGTCTTTCCACTGGAAATGAGCATGTGATGAGGATGGACTGACCGAAAAAAAATGCATTAATATTTTCTCTATAAGCATAAAAGAGAAAAAATCATGCGTTACCAACCGGATGCCCTGGATTTGCGCCTGCTGAACCTGCTGCAGGGCGATGCCTCCCTCAGCGCGGTCGAACTGGCCGCGCAGGTCAATTTGTCCCAATCCCAGTGCTGGCGCCGCGTGGCCCGCCTGGAGCAGGCCGGTTTTGTCATGCAGCGAGCCGCCGTGCTGGACCGTCACCGCCTCGGCTTCGACGTGCTGGTTTTCGCCCACGTCCGCTATGCTCGCGGCGCGCGTCAGTCGCTGGCGGAATTCGAGGCCACCGTCCGTAGCTTTCCGGAGGTGCTGGAGTGTCACATGCTGATGGGGGACGTGGACTTCCTGCTCAAGATCATCGCGCAGGACGTGGCCAGCTACGAGCGCTTCCTGCGCGAAAAACTCTCGAGCATTCCGGCTGTGCAGGAAGTGCGCTCCAGCATCGCCCTGACCACGGTCAAGGAGACTGGCCGCCTGCCCCTCGAGCAACTGGAGTCCGCCCTTGACCAGCCGGCCTGACCCGCAGATGAGGCTCGACCACCTGGGCCTGGTGTCCCGCCAACTCGAGCCGCTACTCTCGGGCGCGGTCGGACTCGGTTTCCAGCCGACCCGTCCCGAGGAGTTGATGGCTGCGGGGCCCACAGGGCCGGTGCCGCTCGAGCAATCCAGCGCACACCTGGTGTTCGGCAACACCTATGTGGAATTGACCGCCGTGCGCAGCCATTCGCCTGCCCATCACCTGGCGCCCTGGCTTGCTCGACGGGAGGGTCTCTTGATCCTGGCCTTTGGCACCGAGGACCTTGCGGAGGCCAGGCGGCGCAGCCTCGAGGCGGGTTATTCCCCGGGGCCCGTCGCCGGGGCCAGCCGGCGGGTCACTTACGGGGTCCGGGCCGGCGAAGCCCGATTCGAGTGGTTCATGCTCGATTCGGAGTCGACCCCCGAGGCACTGGTCTGCTTTGTCCGGCACCTGACCCCGGAGGTGGTCTTTCAGTCCGAGGTCCAGCAGCATCCGAACGGGGCTCGCGACATCGAGGGGGTGGTGCTGGTGACCGACCAGCCGCTGACCCTGGCCGGGCGCTATGCGGGGCTGACCGGTGGGCAGCTGACCGGGAGCGAGAGGGAGGCGAGGGTCGTGCTGGAGAGTGGATGGCTGGAGTTCAGGAGCCCGGAGTCCTGGGCTGCCCTGACGGGGCATGCGCCTGCTTTCGGGGGCCCTGGCCTCGCTGGCTTCTCGGTGCTGGCCGACCGCGAGGGCGTGGATCAAGCGGGCCTGCCCTGCCGCGTCGAGTTTGCCGCGCAGCGCCGTGAGTTCGCGCGCTGCTATCCTTCGCACCCATGATCGAAGAACGCTATGAACCTGCTGCGGTCGAGGCGGCCGCCCGCGCGCTGTGGGAATCCAGTGGCTGCTTCGAGGTCAAGGAAGACCCGAGTCGGCCCAAGTACTACTGCCTGTCGATGTTCCCCTATCCGAGCGGGCGCCTGCACATGGGCCACGTTCGCAACTACACCATCGGTGACGTCATCTCGCGCTTCATGCGCATGCGCGGCTACAACGTCATGCAGCCCATGGGCTGGGATGCCTTTGGCCTGCCTGCGGAGAACGCGGCCATGGCCA
>JAURMS010000180.1 GCA_030830595.1 Gammaproteobacteria bacterium
AGGCGGCGGTGGTCGCCTATCTCCGCGACCCCACCGACTCCGAGTTCTTCCCACGGACGCCTGGGAAGCTGCTGAAGTTCGCGCCAAATAGGGCGACGCCCGATGAGGCCGACGAACTTTTCCCGGCGGTCATGCGCTACATGGACGACCACCCGAAGCGGTGGCACGACCCGAGCAATCCGCACATCAGCTACGACCACCCCTATCGGGGCACCGTACCCGTACCTCGGCCTCCGCCGCCATGGACGGAGGCTCAGGCCGAGGCGGTGAGCCGAGCCACCGGCGCGATTGGCGGCGTGGAAGGGTGGGCGCTCCACGAGCGCGGAAGCTACGCGGCGACCCAGGCGGAAGCGACATGGAAGCGGGTGTACCGCGCCGCTCGTCGAGGCGAGGCGCAGGCGATCGAGGCCCGGACGGTGCAGCAGGTCACAGGTGGACAGCGCCGGATCGGGGTGGTGCCATGATCGGACCGCGCGGCCTCGTCTCGGAGGCTCGGTGCCCCCTCTGCCGCTCGGAACTGGTGCCGGTCTGTCGGCTGGAGGTGGGCGCGAAGGGATGGGCACAATGCCGCAATGGACCGCCGGCTGGCAGGCCGGGCGTCCGCGCCGGTAACTGCCTTTGGAACGGCGTTCCCGTGATATCCAGGATTGACGGGCTCTACATCGAAGCCGCCAGGTGCGGCCAGTGCCACGGGGACGGGTGGGCGGCTGGGACGTCGGCCCACGCACCCCTGGAGGAGTACCAGCCCTGTAGGGCCGCGGGCTGCACCGACGGGGAGCGGCGCCGGGTTGAACTCGACCGCTACCGGCGGGCGCTGGCCACGGAGGCCCGGTGAAGACCGACAGCCTCCCACGAGCGCCCGAGGCCGAGCGGTCGGTGCTGGGCAGCCTGATGATCGATCCGGCGCAAATCCCGGCCATCGCCGAGCGCCTCCAGCCCGAGCACTTCCACCGTGAGGCCCATGGGCGGCTCTTCCGGCTCATGCTCGACATGAACGAGCGCGGCCAGCGGGTCGAGATGCTGACGGTGGTGGCCGAGGTCCAGCGCCTCGGGCTGACGGAGGATGTGGGCGGCCTGATGTACGTCGCAGCGCTCCCCGAGGCGGTCGCCAGCGCGGAGAGTTGCGGCTACTTCGCCGATCTCGTCGTCGAGAAGGCGACTGCGCGCCGCCTCCACGAGCTGGTCAGCAGGGTAGGGGCCGCCACCCTGGACGGGGCCTCGCCGGCCGCCCAGATCGAGGCCCTGACGGCTGCGCTCGGGGAGATGGCGGCGGGGCAAGCGGCGGGCGGGTGGGCGGCGGTAGGGGACTGTCTCCAGGACGAGATCGATCGTCTGCACGCGGCCGAAGACCGGCGCGGCGAGGTGACCGGGATTCCGACCGGGCTTGCCGCCCTCGACACCATGCTGGGTGGCTTACAGCGGACTGACATGGTGGTCGTGGGCGCCCGAGCGGCGATGGGCAAGACCAGCCTCGCCCTCGGGCTGGCACGGGCGGGCGCCACCGTGGGCGCCGTCGGCTTCTTCTCTCTGGAGATGAGCAGAGGACAGCTCGCAACGCGCCTCCTGCTCGGGGAGGCTCGCGTACCCGGCGACAAGGCGAGGAAGGGCACGCTGAGCGCGGCGGATTGGGCCGACCTCACAGCGGCGGCGGAGACGCTCAGCACTCTACCCCTCTACATCGACGACCGGCCCGGCCTGACCCTCACGCAAATCCGGGCGGGAGCGCAGCGGCTCCGCTTGATGCGGCCGGACCTGTCGCTCATTCTGGTCGATTACATCGGGTTAATCCACGGAGGAGGACCGAATCGGCAAGAGGCGGTCGCAGCGGCCAGCAGAGGACTCAAGGCGATGGCGAAGGAACTCGACGTTCCCGTCGTGGTCCTGGCGCAACTAAATCGAGATGTGGAGGGCAGAGGCACAAAAAAGCCCGGGCTGGCGGACCTCCGCGAATCAGGCGCTATCGAACAGGATGCAGACGTGGTTCTGCTCATCTATCGCGATGAATACTACAACAAAGACAGCGCGCAAAAGGGCGAAGCTACCTTGATCGTGGCCAAGCACCGCAACGGGCCGACCGGCGAGGTGCAGGTCGGCTTTGATGGGGCGCTGACCAAATTCGCAGACCTGGCGCGGCCGGGCCAGTGGGAGAGGTTCAAATGAACGGCGTCCAAACGACACGCTGCCTTGGCGCTGTCGAGGTGGCACAGGTCGGGCTCTTCGGGGGCGGGCGGTGAGCCCAAACCTCGCAGCCGCCATCGAGGAGCGCCTCGGGCTGATGGGGGTCTTCGGATATCCGACCCCCGAGCAGTTCGCCGAGGCAGAGAGGTGCGCTCGACGGACGGAAAGCCGGGAATGGCTGGAGGAGCTGCGGCTGGCCACGCGCCCGAAGCTGGAGGCGCCAACGCCGACGGGCAGCGGCGTTCAGCGAAAAATGTTCGGCTGAGCTTGCGCCGCGCCGATAACAGGTATATACACTGACGAGGAGGGCAAAATGCCCAAGGCGGACAAGGTGACGGTAATGCGCTGGCCGATGGCCGTGGCTCAGGCAGCCGACGAGCGGGCGGCCGAACTCGGGATGAGCCGAACGGCGCTCACGATTTGGGCCCTCCAGCGCGTGCTGACGGGCGGTGAGGCTCAGCCAACGCCCGAGGCTGTGGCAGAATCGAAGCGGCGCAGGGGCCGCAAGCGGGGTGCGGAATGACCGGCCTTGCCCTTGTTTGCGCAGCGTTGGCGGGCTTCGTTCTCGGCTGGGCATCGCGCGGACAGTGCCACCGAAAGCGGCCAACGATCGAGCCGGCGAGGGCTCCTGGGCGACTCCCGCGCATTGTCGCGCGATTCCGGCGGCGGAAGGCCGAGCGCCGGGAGTGCATCCCGGTCGAGGTGACCGAATGAAGCTGCCTGACGAAAAAGAAATGCGGTTCCACGCCCGCGAGGCCGAGGCGATGGCGAAGAATCTGAAGGCCGCAGCTGAGCAGACGAGGGCCGAAATGGAAGAGGCCGACCGGTTGTTTACGGCGGCCAAGCATCGCTATCACGAGGCGAGCTACGCGCTCATGAGAGCAAACGAAAAAACGGAGGCGATCAACGCGGCAGGCAGAGTGCTCCGCTGGCCAGCAGAGCGCCTTCAAGACCTGCTCGTGACTTGCTCGCGCGAATTTGCCCCGCCATGGGCGGTGAAGGCGAGGGCGGCGTCACGGAAGACATGGGGGCCCCCTACATGGAGGTCAGAGATTGTCGCCGCGCGGGCCTGGATTCAGCGTTGGCAGGAGGAAAATCCATGACCGCCGCCGAATATATCG
>JAURMS010000024.1 GCA_030830595.1 Gammaproteobacteria bacterium
GCCGAGCGCTTTCCGCGATGTTCCCAATCCCCGCCCATGGCGGTGGATATCACTTCCTCCGACTCGCTGGGCTGGGCCCCGACGTCCGACCGGATGGGCAGTGGCCCCTCCACGATCCGGTTGGCCAGCTTCCCCAGGCCCTCCACCTCGACTTCCACGAGGTCACCGGGCTGGACGGGTCGGCTATTGGCCGGGGTGCCAGAGAGCAGCACGTCACCCGGTACCAGCGTGATGGTCCGGGCGATATCGGCGACCAGGTAGTGCATATCCCATTCCATGTTACGGGTGTTATCGTCCTGGACGAGGCGCCCGTTGACGTAGGTACGGATCTGCTTGCCGTGGAAGTCCCAGCCTTCCACCAGTCCGGGACCGACCGGGCAGAGGGTATCGGATCCCTTGACTCGCAGCATGGAGCCCGCGTCCGTATCCCTGAAGTCGTGCAGCCCATAATCATTGGCGATGCTGTAGCCGGCAATGTAGTCCCCCGCCTCTGCAGGGCTGATGTTGCGGCAATGCCGCCCTATGACGATGGCAATTTCGCCTTCGTAATTCAGCCATTTGCAGCGGAGTGGCCGGACTATGTCACCGCGGTGGGTGTTGAGCGCCGTGATGGGCTTATGAAAGTAGGTCGGCGCAGGTGGCAGGCGAGTGATGAATTCGTCGACGCGGCTGTGGTAATTGAGGTGCACGCAAATGATCTTGGTTGGGCTCACCGGCGGCAAATGGACGGCTTCTTCCACTCCAACCGACCGCCCATCCCGGGTGCGTAGCAGGTCGCCATCGCGCTGGGCCAGTATCGGGTATCCGTCCAGCAGGATCTTGCGGTATTCGACGGTCATGCGGCTTTCCTCGAGCAGGGCTAACTGGGTGATGATGAGGGTGGCAGTCCCGTTGGCGACTTGGCAAATCTGGACAACCTGTCCGCTCGGGCTGCCTGTGCCGCTGTCGCACGGCACAATGGCGACTAGGTAACCCAGGGTATCACCATGTCCGGCTTCTATTATCCCCGCACGCCATCCGGCCGCTCGGCCATCCTGCCGCCCGTGCCTTGGCATTACTCGGGAGAATTGATCACGCTCGAGTATCGCACCCACGTCGAGGCTGTGCGGGCATTACTGCCTGCCGATCTAGATCTGGCCGATGAGGATCCCGGCGCCGTGGCCCTGATCTGGGCAGACTGGCAGAGTTGTGCCGATGACTTTGCGCAGATCATCGATCCCGTCCGGGGCCAGTACAAGGAAGCCTTCGTGGTGGTGCGCTGCAAGTGGCGAGGAGTGACCTATTCCCGCTGCGTGTTCATCTGGGTCGACAAGGAATTTGCCGTGATTCGCGGCCAGCATCAGGGGTATCCCAAGAAGCTCGCGTCCATCCAGATGAGCCGGCCGGCCTATGTGGGCAAGGGAGGCCCCCGGCTGGAACCGGGCGGTACCTTCGGTGCCACGCTGGCGGCCTTCGACCGGCGCCTGGCGGCGGCTCGTTTCACCGTCACCGGGCCGGCTGAGCGTCCCGGCTTCGTCAACGGGCATCCCATGATCCACCATCGCTGGTATCCCGCCATCGAGACCGATGGCCGTGACAGCCTGACCGAATTGGTCACGATGCGCGGCTACGACGTTGAACTCGGCCGGTGTTATGCAGGGAATTTCGAGCTTGAATACTTTGATTCGCCGGTAGAGGAACTGCCGCTCATCGCGCCAGTGGAAAAGATTGCCGGCTACTGGCACGAGGTGGGCGTGTCGTGGAAGGAGGGCCAGACCCTCTACCGGCGTAGCCTGCCCGACGTGGGCTGAGGTCTCAGGACCGGCAGGAGCCCTCGAGAATCTGCAGGGTCTTCAGGTCGGCATGGAACTCGAGGGCGTAGTCGCCCCCTTCGCGTCCCAGTCCACTGATACCGATGCCGCCAAACGGCGCGGTCAGGTCGCGTACCAGGAAGGTGTTGACCCAGACGGTGCCGGCCCGGATGGCGCGACCGACACGATCGGCCCGCTCGGCACTGCCGGTGTAGACGATGCCGGAGAGCCCATAGGCCGTGGAGTTCGCCAGGCTGATGCCCTCGGCTTCACCGCGAAAGGTCTGGAAGGTCAGGACGGGGCCAAACACCTCGTTCTGGACCACTTCAGACTGGTTGCTCCTGGGGCGGATCAGGGTTGGCTCGTACCAGAGCCCACCCTCCCGATGGATGCGGCCGCCGCGGGTGATGTCGTCTCCCGCCGCTCGGGCGCGTTCCACGAAGCCGGCCACCCGCTCAAGGTGGCTGGGATGAATCATCGGCGAAATCGTGGTAGCGGGGTCCCGGCTGTCGCCCAGCACATGCCGGTCGGTGAAGGCGTTAAACAGGCTGAGGAATTCGTCGCGAATGGATTCCTCAACGATCAGGCGGGTGCCCGCCATGCAGACCTGCCCGCTGTCGTCATACTGTCCTGCAGCCTTGCGGGCGGCCGCCTCCAGGTCCGCGTCGGCGAACACCAAGAGGCAGGACTTGCCGCCCAGTTCGGCGGTAAAAGGTACGATGTTGGCCGCTGCGGCCGCCCCGATGCGGCGGGCGGTCGGTACCGAACCCGTAAATGAAATGCGCCTGACCCTTGGGTCTGCGACCAGGGCGGATCCCACCTCGGCTCCATAGCCCTGCACGATATTCAACACCCCGGGTGGCATGTCGCTCTCAGCCACCAGGTCGGCCAGTACGGAAGCAGACAGCGGTGACCACTCGGCTGGCTTGAGGATAACCGGGTTGCCCGCAGCCAGCGCCGGCGCGCACTTCCAGGTAGAGAGCATGAAAGGCGCATTCCATGGGGTGATGATCACCGCCGGCCCCGCGGGCATGCGAATGACCCGGTTGGCCGTACCCTTGGACGACCAGGCTCGCTCCTCATGGCTGGCTGCCAGGTCGGCGTAATTACGAAAGTTCAACGCCCCACGTGGGATCACCCTGGCTCGCAGGCTTTCCAGCAGCATGGCCATGTCCATGCACTCGACGGCTGCAATATCATCCTTGCGCTGGTCAATCAGGTCGGCGAGACGGTTCAGGTGGATGGCCCGTCCCTTTGGACCCAGCGCGGCCCAGCCGGGAAAGGCGGCCAAGGCGGCCTTGACGGCCGCTTCGGCCGTGGCCGGAGTGCCCCTTGCGACATCGGCGAGCTTGAGCGTCCAGTCGAGGGGGGAGCGAACCTCGAAGCGGTCTTCCGAATCGACCCGCCGACCATCGATGAAATGCTCGCCAGAGACGGCTACGCCAGCGACGTTGAAGGTCCCTGCCACTGACGGTCCTACAGGTAGGGCGCGTAGTAGTCGAAGATGGCCGCCGGATCCTTGCCCTTCAGTTCCTCGATTTCTGCGCGCTTGAGTGCAATGAAGTTTTCGACCAGCAACCTGCCAACGGCGTCGGTCAGGGTGGCATCCTGCTCGAGGTGGTCGAGCGACTCACCCAGGGAATTTGCGATATGGCGATCTGTCCCGACGTTTTCCAGGCCATCTTGCGTCTCCGGCGGAGGCAGGTCGTAACCGTTGACGTAGCCGAGTCGCGCGGCCTGCAGGACGGCCGCGACCACCACGTAGGGGCTGCCGGCGCAATCCGGCGTACGGTGCTCGATCCGTGCAGCCTCACCCCCCTCGCCGGAGACCCGCACCGCCACGCTGCGGTGGTCATGGCCCCAATTTGCCCAGTACCCACACAAGCTGGCCGGCTTGAGGCGATCGTAGGAATTCACCGTGGGCGCAATGAGCGCGCCGAGGGCCTCATGATGATGAATCAGGCCGGCGATGCATCCGGATACCAGCTTGGAGAGCTTTCCCGGCTCGGTGCCGCCCGCCATGGCGTTGTGACCCTCCCGATCGCGAAAGCTCAGGTTCACGTGCAGGCCCGTGCCGCTCTTCTTGGGGAAGGGCTTGGGCAGGAACGACAGCAGGTAGCCGCGGCGGTAAAGAATCTCGCGAGCCATGGTCCGGAACAGGAAGAAATCGTCGCAGGCTTTCAAGGCGTCCGTATAGGCCAGGGTCAACTCGAACTGGGGAGAGTCGTACTCGGCATTGATGGACTCGATGGGCAGGCCGCAGCGATGTGCCGCCCCCCACAAGTCATCGATCAACCCTGCCGGGTCGACAAACGGGCCCGTGCCGTACACGAAGGCGCCGGGAGTGTCGTAAGGGACCCATCCTCCCTCGTGACCTTTCTGGAAGATGTAGGCTTCACCTTCCATGCCGATCATGGGTTCCAGGCCAAGCTTTCGCCACTCTTCAATCGCGCGCTTTAGTGCGCCCCGGCCACACAGGCCTGCGGGTTCGCCGTGATATTCGAGGTCCGCGAGGGCCACCTGGGTGTTGGGTTCCCAGCCTGGTCGCAGGTCAGCGGGGTCGAATACAGCTTCTATATCCGGCAAGCCCTCCAGCAACCCGGCGCCCGGTGCTGGGACCAGTTCCTTGCTGTAAGTGACGGCATAGGTGCCAACACACAGGCGCGCAGCACCCTTGCGGGCAAACGATGCCGGCAGGTACTTGCCCCGAGCCAGGTTCAACTGGTCCGCAAAAAGCACCCGCACCCGTTGGTAGTCGCTGTTGTTCATGTTGTTACCTTGCGGTCAGCCTGACAGGCAGGCGCTTGATGCCGAGGATGAAGTTTGAGCGGAGGTAGCTGTGTTCCGCCAGCTGCTGGATACGACCGACCCGACGTGCCAGTTCCTCCAGGACGATGCGCACCTCAAGCCTGGCCAGATACATGCCAAGGCACACGTGTGGACCGCCCTGGCCAAAGGAAATGAAGGGGTTGGGCTTGCGACCGAGGCGTATCTCGTAAGGGGCCTCGATGGCCGCTTCATCGCGGTTGCCTGACACGAACCACAGGACCACCTTGTCGCCCTGCCGAACCAGCTTGCCCTCGTACTCGAAGTCGCGGGTCGCGGTGCGACGAAAATGGGTGGTGGGTGAGGCCCAGCGGATCATTTCATCTGCCGCGGTGACCAGTTGGTCCGCATCGGCACCGCGCAGGGACTCGAGGAGCGTCGGCTGGTTGGCGAGCGCGTGAATGGAGGCAGAGATGCTGAAGCGGGTGGTGTCGTTGCCGGCGGCAACGAGCAGGCAGAAGAAGTTGCGAAACTCCCCATCGCTCATCACCTTTCCCTCTCGGGTCGGCTGCATGACGAGGTTGAGCACGCCGACGTCCTCGCCGGCGCGGATGCGCTTCAGCAGGCCGTTGGCGTAGTCGAACAGCTCGACTGCTGCGGGCGAACGGAAGGGCAGCAAGCGATACTCTTCGGTATTGACCTTGTCCACCACAAAATCCGTGTACTCGGGGTCGGCATTGGAAATCAGCGCGTCACCCTTCTCAACCAGCCAGGAGGTGTCAGCCTCGGGGATGCCGATGATCTGGGCCAGCATGCGCATGGGCAGTTGACGGGCGATCTCGTAGGTGGCGTCGATTTCACCTTGCTCGATGGCGCGATCGATCAACTCAGAGGTGATTTCCCGGATGCGGGCCTCGAACCGACCGACCGACTTACGCGAAAAGGCTTCGTTGACCAACATCCGGAAGTGGGTATGGTCCGGCGGGTCGGTTTCCTGGAAGGTCTTGCGGGCCTCGTACTCCTCGGGGCTCTGGTCTTCGATTCGTATGCCCTGGGCCGAGCTCAGCGTGTTGCGATCGCGGTTGAGGCGCACGATATCGGCATGGCGGGTGATCGACCAGAAACCGCGGCCGGCCTGTTCCTCGCACCAGGCCACGGGATCTTCACGGCGCATGCGCTCAAAGGTCGCAAAGGGTGCGCCCTCGTTAAACGCGTCCTGGGAGGACAGGTCGACGTGCTCGCTGGTTGATCGCGAAAAGGGGTAGGTCCAGTCGGAGGTCATCATCGGTGAGTAGTTTGCCAGGTAGCCAGGACCAAAATTAGGATAGCCGGCCCCGTTCGTCTTAGCAGATGTGGACAGACTGAGTTGCCCGCGGCAGCCAGCGGCCAGCGCGCGGTATGATCGTCCATGATGTTTGGCAAGGAGCAGAGCGATGGGTGAGGTCGTCGGCGCCGGGCTCGTGTCTCATGTTCCCACCATCATGTTACCGGAGTCGGTCCGACTTGAGTTGAACGAGGGCCGGGAAATCAGCCTGGTCCCGGGTTTCCATCGTCTGCGGGCTGAGGTGATCGACCAGCTGAAACCCGACACCGTGATCGTTTTCGATACCCACTGGGCGACGTTGCTCGAGTTCGGGATCACGGCCCATGAACGTCGAACCGGTCGATTTACCTCGGAGGAGTTGCCGCGAGGCATGGTGCAGGTCCCCTATGACCTGAAGGGCAATCCAGGGCTGGCCCGGCTGATCGCCGAGGAAATCACCACCACCGGAGTCCGTGGCACGGCGATCGACGATCCCTGCCTGCCCATTCATTACGGCACCGTCAACGTGGCCCATTACCTCAACCAGGGCGAGGAGTGGCTCAGTATCGGCATGGTGATGACGGCAGGTACCGACGACTACCTGCAGGCCGGGGCTGCGATCGGGCGCGCCATCGCCCGCTCCGACCGCCGGGTCGTGCTGTTGGCGAGCGGCTCGATGAGCCACACCTTCTACCCGCTGCGCGAACTGCACCGCCACGAGTCCTCCGATCCTGCGCACATCTTCACCCCGGCCGCCCGTGAGGCCGACCTGCAGCGGTTGGAGTGGTTCTACCAAGGGAATCATCGTGACGTCATCGACACCATGGACGAATACCAGCAGTACAAGCCGGAAGGGCGGTTCGGTCACTACCTCATGATGGTGGCGGCCATCGGTGGACGGGACTGCCGGGCGCTTGGCAGGCGTTTCAGCGACTACGAAAACGCGGTCGGCACCAGCCAGGTGCATGTCTGGTTCGACCGCCCGGCAGGTGGCTGGACGCAATAATAAGCGGATGGAACGACGCTCAGGCGGCAGCCGCGACATGGCGACGATACTGCTGGGGCGCCATGCCAGCCCAGCGCGCGAAGGCACGCGAAAAGGTCGAGTGTTCGGAATAGCCGAGCCTTAGCGCCATCTCTGATAGGGACACGCCCCGCCGGGTCCGGAACTCCAGCGTGGCGAAACGCATCCGGCAGTCATCCAGCAGTTCCTGGAAGCTGAGACCCTCCTCGGCCAACTTACGCCGGAGCGTGCGGCCGGAGACCCCGAGTTCCTTTGCGATGTGTTCCTGGCTGACTCGACCCTCGCTCATTTCGCGGTAGATCATCTGCCTGGCCCGATCACTCAGCGGCAGCTGTTGGTTACGCCTCGATAGGCGCCAGGCGAGTTGCTTGAGCACGTCGCCATTGGTCGCATGGACGGGGCTGAGTGGGGCATCGAGCAGTGCAGCGGGAAACCGCAGCCAGTTGGTGGGCGAGCCATATTCCACGCGGGCCTTGAGGACGGCCTCCAAGTCGGCACTGGCATGCTCCTGTTCGACCTCAAGTCCTACCTGTACGTGCTTCCACGACCCGGGTGCGGCACAACGGAGCAGTGACGAAAGAAGGCCGAGCGTGTAGAGGGCATCCTCGTGTCGCGGCCAGATGGAGGGGTCCAGGATGCGGTAATGAAGGGTCGCGCGCTCCTCACCCACCTCCAGCTTCAGGAGCGTGGAGTCCTGAAGCAGTGGGAAGTATTGGCACATCCAGTGCAGTGCCGTTCCCAGCGAGGGAGAGCTGAGGGCAATCCCGTCCAGCGCCCCGCCAAAGGGCAGCTCACTGGAACTTCCTACGAGCCAGGCCGTGGCCGATGGCTCTGCCGCCTTGGAGAAGTCCTCCAGCAGGGTTACGTAGTCGTCGAGGGGCACGGACGAACCGGACTCAGCCAGCAGCGCAGTAATGCGTGCCTCCAGTCCTCGGCGCAACGGTGGGTGGCCGACTCGCTCGACGACTGCCTGCCAGTCCCCCAATCGCGAAGCATCCGTTCTTGCCTTGCACATCACTGCCCCCGTTGTCTGCATTGTTTTTTTCGAGGGTATGCAAGGTGCGAGCAGTTCGAATTGTCTAAATATTTCAAAAATTTGTTTTATACGGTCAGTTTGGTAGGCTTGTTCCCATGCCAGCATCCGCCAGACCCAGGGTGGAGCCCCTCATCTGGGCCTCGGTTTTACGGGGCCTGCAACTGCCGCTGGCCGAGCACAACCTCGATTTCGGTACGCTGCTGGCAGAGGTGGGCGTGGCGCCGGAGGACCTCGCCAAACTGCAGGGCAAGGTCCCCCTGAGAAGCTATTTGAGGCTCATGGAACGGGCCGCTGAACTGGCCAATGATCCCCTCATCGGTGTCCGCATGGGGCGATCCTGTGGACCGGAGACGCTCGGCGCGGTTGGCTTCCTGTTTCTCTCCTCTCGCACCCTGGGCGAGGCGCTCACGGACTTCTGTGCCTACCTGAACCTTCTGCAGGACACCACCGACTTCCGGTTCACCCAGGACCGTGAACACATTACCTTCAACTACCAGATCTACGGAGTCGGCGACCTGGACTGCCGTCAGGACGTGGAGTTCAGCCTGGCCCTGACCTCGCGACTGATCCGCATGTATGCCGGGGGCAACGTGGAGATCGGCAGTATTTCCTTCAGGCACTCACCCAGCGCGCCGATCAGTGAGTACGAGCGCTTGCTGAGGACTGAGGTGCGCTTCGAGCAGGACTCCAATACTGTGCGGCTCGCCGCCCGGATGTCGCGTATCCCCAGTCATAACGTCGACTCGACCCTGGCCAGTATCCTCAAGGACTTCCTCGACAAGGAACTGGAGCAGCAGGGGCTGATCCGGTCCCTGCAGGACCAGGTGCGGCAGGTCCTGATCAGCAATCAGGTGCCGGGGCCGGTGACGGCACGGCGGATGGCGAGGTATCTAGGTATTTCCGAAGCCAGCCTGTACCGAAAGCTCAAGTCCGAGGGCAGGACTTTCGGCCACCTGCTCGATGAGACCCATTTCGAGCTGGCGCGACATTATCTTGATGAGTCGGCGCTGCCCATCACACAAATCGCCCACATCATCGGCTTCGCAGAGTCGGCGAGCTTCACGCGCGCCTTTTCCCGCTGGTCAGGCGGCCTGACGCCCTCGGCCTATCGCCGGCGAAGCCGTGATGGATAGCCGGCTGCAGGTGCTCAGGCCAGCGCCCTGACGCACAAAAAAAGCAGCGAGGGCGCTAACAGGCAGCCAACCCCCGTATAAAAGGTGGCGGTCATGGCCCCGTAAGGGACCAGCTTGGGATCGGTCGCGGCCAATCCCGCCGCAACCCCGCTGGTGGTGCCCATGAGCCCGCCATAGACCATCGCAGAGAAGGGATTGTCCAGCCCGATCCGCGTAGCCACCAACGGTGTGCCCACCATCACCAGGATCGACTTGACCAGTCCTGCGGCGATGCTGAGCGCGATGACTTCCGAGCTTGCGCCCAGCGCGGTGCCGGTGACCGGCCCCACGATATAGGTGACAGCCCCTGCGCCGATGGTGCTGATCGCCACGGGGTCGGAATAACCGAAGGCCACTGCCACGACTGCCCCCACCACGAAGGACAGCAGGACTCCTGCCAGGATCGATAGGGCGCCGGCGAGGCCAGCCTTGCGAAGCTCATCGATCTGCGCGCCGTAGGCGGTGGCAACGATGGCGAAATCGCGAAACATCGCGCCGCCCAGCGTACCAATCCCCGTCAGCAGCGCGATGTCCGCCAGCCCCTTGCTGCCTCCTGTGTAATGTCCGCCCGCCCATGCGAGCAATAAACCAAGGGTGATGGCGATGGCCGAGCCATGCAGCTTGCCGGCGGTGAGGCGCTCCGATGCCTCGTAGGAAAACCAGACCAGCACGCCGACGAAAACAAAGGCGGTCAAGAGACCATTGGCGGTCAGGACCGAGCCCAGTGAGTCAAGCATGAGGGTTACGCCGACGGCCAAGCCGACTCAGCAACGGCACCATGGCAAAGCTCGCCATCACCGCAAGCGTGCCGGCCAGGATGGCCAGCCAGCCGCTGGACAGGGCAGCCCGCACGTTCTGGCTGGCCGCCATCGCCACCACGATCGGGATGTACATGGCGTTCCAGAAGTGGATGCCTGATTGGCTGGGCAAGGCGAGTTGCAGGCGCGGGCGGCTGAGGTTGGACAGCCAGAGCAACAGCAGCATGGCGATACCCACACCGCCCACGTTGGCCTCTACCCCCACCAGCCTGCCCAGTGCATCGCCAGCGAGTGCACCCACCAGCATGCAGAAGGCCAGCAGAGCAACCCCGTAAATCACCATCAGCAGAGCTTCCTGAGTTCCGGCTTGGTGACCTTGCCCATGGCATTACGGGGCAGGGCCTCGGTCACGTGGAGGGCACGGGGCACCTTGTAGGGCGATAGTCGATCAGCGCACCAGGCCCTGAGTGTCTCCAGTTCGAGGGAGGCACCGGGCTGCAGGACGACCACCGCCGCGACCAACTCACCCCAGGTTGCGTCCGGCAGGCCAATCACCGCCACCTCCCTGATCAGCGGATGGTCGAGTAGCACGCCTTCTATCTCCAGCGCAGAGAGTTTATAGCCCCCCGACTTGATGATGTCGATGGACGAGCGGCCCATGATCCGGAAATATCCGTCTTCGATCACGGCCACGTCTCCGGAGCAGAACCAGCCATCGTGAAAGCTGGCCGCCGTGGCCTCGGGATTGCCCCAGTATTCCCGAAAGACGGTGGCTCCCTTGATCCGAATCTCGCCGGGCATCCCGGTCGCGGTCACGGGTTGGTTCTGCTCGTCGAACAATGCCACTTCCACGCCCGGCAGTGGGGAGCCGACGTGCCCGGCGCGACGTTCGCCTCGATAGGGATTCGATAGCGCCATACCGATTTCGGTCATGCCATAACGCTCCAGCAGGACCTGGCCAGTCGCTGCCTCCCAGCGCTTGAACAGCTCGACGGGACAGGCGGCCGAGCCTGAGACGTTCAGTCGCATCCGCGCAAAGCCGGCCTTCACCCTGCCGGCCATCGCCGAATCCAGGTTGGAGAAGTGCTCGAGCAACTTGACGTACACGGTCGGCACGGCCATGAAGACAGAGTAGGCGCCCGCGGCGACTTCCTCACACAGCCTGCCGACTTCCAGTCTGGGCATCATGTGCACCTGCGCTCCCGACCACAGCGCGCAGCTCAGGACATTGATGATGCCGTGGATGTGGTGCAGCGGCAGGAAGCAGGGAATGACGTCTTCGGCACTCCACTCCCAGGCTTGCATGAGCGTGGTGACCTGCGCCTGGATGGCCCGGCGGGCGATCACCACGCCCTTGGGTCGACTGGTGGTGCCGCTGGTGAACAGAATCATGGCCCGTCGCTCCAAGCCGAGCTCAGGCAGGGCACTGTCCCCGGGGGCGTGGTTGTTGGATGGAGCGATCAGCGCTACGGAGCGTTCCTGACAGGCCGCCCTCACCGAGTTGGAGACATCAGGACCCGTCAGCAAGCGGGTGATCCCCGCCGTGGACAGATAATGATCAAGCTCGGCCCCGGTCACTGACGGGCTGAGTGGCACGGCGATGCCCCCCGCCAGCCAGATCCCATGCAGGCCCGTGACGTAGTCCGCGCCGGCAGGCAGGAGCAGGCCTATGCGCTCCTCGTCGAGGTCGTTACGGTCCCCGAGGAGTGCGATGGCCTGGGCGCGACAACGACGGGCCAGCTCGCCATAGTCCAGGGCCCGCCCCTCATCGATGAGTGCAGTCCGGTCCTGACGTAAATCGAAGCCCGAGAACCAGTCTCCAGACACGCTTTGCGATCGCTCCTTACACCCCCGAGTTCGAAGGATACCAACGCCACTCCGGCAGATGGCGGTCAAAACGACCCCCTTCCTTGACTCAGGCCGAGCGGCCCCGGTCTAATACGCGCCTCTCCTGAGGCCAGGTAGCTCAGTTGGTAGAGCAGCGGACTGAAAATCCGCGTGTCGGCAGTTCGATTCTGCCCCTGGCCACCATTTTTACCGAAAAATTACAACGACTTGCGAGATGGCTCAGGTGTCGGGCACGCCCAGAATCAGCGCTTGCCAAGCGACCAGATATCCCCCTCCC
>JAURMS010000181.1 GCA_030830595.1 Gammaproteobacteria bacterium
CTTCAGGCCGGTTAGCCTCTGCAGACAACGCTCCAATCGCGACCCCTGTGGTCGCAGCCAATCTCCTCCTTGACCTCGCTCTTCCGCCAGGGACGGCGCTGGCAATATATGATGACGGGCCAGGCGAACAGGTGTTTTTTCTTGTGCCATGCCATGGTTTCACCATGGCAGGGACTACCTATTTCGCTCGTTCACCCGGGTCACTGGATGCGAGTCTGACGGGTAACGAGGTTGAGCAATTCAAGGAGCGGCTTGAAGCCGCCCTGCCTGGTCATGGAATCCGCGACGCAGCGGTGCTCAGGGTGATTTCAGGTTTGTTGCCCTCTCGGGACGCTGCTCCCACCGTTCCGCTGGCGCGGGAGCGATTTTACGACCATGGCAGTATGGACGGGGTTCGGGGTGTGTTCTCCCTCGTAGGTGTCAAATACACCACCGCGGTTACCGTTGCCCAGCGGGTCGTGGATCGCCTGTTCCCAGACACAAGGCGAGCGCCCGAAGAGGCGGTGCCCGTCGTCGAGGACACGCCAATCCTGGCCGATCCCTTGGCGCCCCACAAGCTTCCGGCAGAAACGCTGCACGGCGTGGTCGAACGCCTGGTCCGGAGTGAATCGGTCCATTCACTTGAGGACCTCATCTGCCGGCGTACTGCTTGGGCGTTGTCGGGGCAGGACAGTGCTGAGGCTATCCTGGCGCCATTGCTGCCCAATCTTCCTGGAAAGGTGTCGGCGTGAACCTCACCCTTTCCCAGGGAGCCTCATGGAGGATGCTCGGCCTTACGACGCTTTCCGTATCCAGCTACGCGACCATGGTGTTGCTGGCCCGGCAATTTGGCCCGGGGGTCTATGGCGTCTACGGCATCGTCTATGCGGTGCTCATGAGCATCGAACTGATGCTTCGCTTTGGTTTGCCGCAGGCCGTTACCCGATCTCTCAGTGCCAGCACTGGCTCCGCAAACCGTAGCGGAGCATATGGGTTCGTGTTGTTGGTGAGCGCCAACTTGATTGCATTTGGAGCCCTTTGGGTGGCTGCGCCTGCGCTGGCCGGGTTCCTGCATATCGAGGACGGCGCGAGATTCATGCGGATTGCATTCATTGACCTGCCTTTTTATGGGGCTTATTCAGTACTGAACGCAGTCCTGGCTGGTCGATTCAATTTTAAATGGAACTGTATCGCGACCTGTGTGTACGGGGTGTCCAGACTGGTTGGCATAGTCGCCTTGACGAGTTTAGACGCGCTGACCATCGAGTCGGCTTTGGTGGTCAACGTCATGGCCTCGATCTGTGGGTGCCTGGTGGCAGCCCTCAAGATCCGGGAGTCTTGGTTCAGGCCCTCCGTAGGGCAAACACGGCAACTCATATCGGCGGCCATTCCAATCTACATGAGCGAGATCGGGATGGTGTTGCTGATGTCCTTCGACCTTTGGGCGCTTAGCGCGCTTGCCCCGGAGCTGGATTCTGAATCGAAGGGTTTATATGTTGCCTCCCTGAGCCTGGCACGCGCACCCAATATGCTGGGCTATGTGTTGGCGAGTGTCTTAATATCGGTACTGTCCCGATCACTGGCTACCGGGGCACGACACGAGGCAGGCCGGGTGGTCGTCGATACCAACCGCCTCTTGATCGCTATCTTGTTGCCTGCGTGCAGCATTGCCGGAGCAAATGCCGCTGATCTGCTGGAACTCTTGTATTCATCGGCTTATCGCGGCGGCGATGAAATCCTGTGCCTGCTGCTGCTCGGTCACGGACTGTTGGCAACCATGCTCCTCTCACTTATCCCGATGCTGGTAGCCGGGGGGCGCTCGGGAAATGGGGCCTCTCGAGTCGTCGTTGGGCTGGTTGTTGCAGGAGTGGCGAGCATCCTCCTGATACCAAGGCTGTCTTGGCAAGGAGCTGCAATCGTCCCGGTGCTTGCCTTTGGAGTTGCTCTCCTGATGGTGGCAAGGGAAGTGCGGCGGTGCTACGGCGTTCTCCTTGACGCGGGTGACTTTGCCAAAACGTTGGCACTGACATCCCTGCTGGGCGTGGTGTCTTACATGTGGCAGGCGAAGGGTATCTGGCTGGTCGTTGAGTTGATCGTCATCTCTTCGGCTTATTGTGGACTGGCCTTCAAGACCGGCTTGCTCAGGCTCAACAGCGACCGGGATGCGGACGCCGGTATTGGGTCTTCCGCAGAGGCGTCCGTTCGCGGCGTAGGAAATTAAAGAATGCAGGCTGGCAATTCCCAATCATTGTCAGAGGCCCAACCTGATGTCGAGACGTCGGCGGCCGATTATCTGGCGCGATTTTCCGGGCCCGCAGGCCGGTTTTTCCTCGATTGTCAGGCAGCCTTGCTTTGGCAGCTGCTGGCAGATGTAAGCCCGGGTCGGGTTCTTGATGTCGGTGGCGGACACGCCCAACTGGCTCCTCTGCTGTCTGCCCACGGGTGGGGCGTGACTGTGCATGGCACCAGCCCGGTTTGTGAGACCAACCTTCGGGAGTTGCATGGCGTCCGCGATTGCTCGTTCCTGCTGGGCCCACTCCAGCCGCTGCCTTGCCCGGATCGGGAATACGATCTCGTGGTCGCCATCCGCTTGCTGACTCACGTGGATGACTGGCAGGGACTGCTCGGCGAGCTTTGCAGGGTGTCCGCGCGCGACCTTATTATTGACTTTCCCGTCTCGCTCGGGGCAAACGGCTTGACACCGCTGCTGTTTCCCGCAAAAAAACTGTACGAGCGAAATACCCGTACCTATCGGAATTTTTCGGTGCAGGAACTTTCCGATTGCCTGCAACAGAATGGATTCATGCCGATTGCCTGGTCGGGACAGTTCGTCCTTCCGATGGTGTTGCATCGCATGACTGGCGCAGCAGCGCCGCTAAGGCTGCTCGAGTCGGCGGCCCGGCTCTCCGGCCTGACCCGAAGGTATGGCTCTCCGGTCCTCATGCGGGCGGTCAGGAAGCTCGACTGATGACCACTCGTAGCCTGAGGATCCTGGTCGTTGCCCCGCAGCCATTCATGGCAGAGCGCGGAACGCCCATCGCGGTTCGCTGCCTGGTTGAAGCGTTATGCGATATGGGCCATCGCGTTGACCTCCTTGCCTATCCATTGGGCGAGGATGTGAGCTATCCGGGTCTGCGT
Organism: Gammaproteobacteria bacterium; assembly: GCA_030830595.1. GTDB lineage: Bacteria > Pseudomonadota > Gammaproteobacteria > Steroidobacterales > Steroidobacteraceae > SG8-30. The sequence goes on from JAURMS010000181.1 coordinate 3,118, forward strand.
CTTCTTCGTAGCCCGCGACCACCGTTCGTTGGCGAGGTTGGCGTCGGCATCTCGTTTTCCAAGCTTGTTTACGACGCGTGGCTCGTGCCAAAGATGTTGTGGCTCCTGCGGCGGGAGCAATACGATGTGGTGCATGCCGTGGAAGAATCACTGTTCCCGGCGGCCCTGTGGTCTGCGCTGACTGGCCAGCCTTTCGTATATGACATGGATTCATGCCTTTCGGAAGGTGTAACTACGCAGTGGCGCGCGTTCGCACCACTGCAGTCGCTGTTCCGATGGCTGGAGCGCATGGCCATTCGCAAGGCTTCGCTCGTCCTCCCGGTCTGTTCCGACCTGGCAGACATCTTCAGGCAAGATCTCTGCAGCGAGAACATCTTCGTCCTGCCAGACTTTTCGGTCAGTACCGAAGCTTATGATGAGCCGTCGGAAGACCTGCGGGCTGGTCTGGCGCGGAACGAGCCTCTGTGCCTTTACGTCGGCAATCTCGGGCCTTATCAGGGCATTGAACTACTGCTCGAGGCGATTGCCTTGCTGGATCCTGCGTTGCCGGGGCAATTTGTCATCATCGGCGGTCCGGACTCGGCCGTGCAACGCCTGAAGGACCTGGCCGAGAGCCACGGAATCAGCGGCCGGGTCCACTTCAAGGGGCCTCGCCCGTTGAGATCCCTTGGCGGTATTCTTGCGCAAGCCGATATCCTGATATCGCCTCGGCTCGGTGGAGTTAATACTCCAATGAAAATCTACGCATATATGCATTCCGCTGCTGCTATTGTCGCTACCGATATCCGATCGCACACTCAGGTCCTTGATGAAACCATGGCCGAGCTCGTTGCCGTAACGCCTCAGGGCCTTGCCGACGGTCTGCTGCGCCTGTTGATCGACCCGCAGCGGCGCCAGTCACTTGGCGCAGCCGCCAGGCAACTGGTCCTGCGGGAATATACGCCGGAGGCTTTCCGCCAGCGCCTGTCGCAAGCCTATCGCAACTTGATCAGCAAGATCCCCGGCGAGGCTGGTTGATGAAGATCCTCGTGACAGGCGCGACGGGTTTTACGGGAGGGCACCTCGCGCGGCGCCTTGTAGCTCTGGGTCATCAGGTCAGGGCCCTGGTCAGGACCGGAAACGCGGTGGAGGCCCTCGAGGAAGACGGCATAGAACCGGTTATTGGGGAGCTGACCTCGCCGTCTGACGTGAAGATGGCCACCAAGGGTTGCGATCAGGTATTCCACCTGGCAGCGGTATTTCGTACTGCGGGGCATACAGACCGCCATTACATGGAGGTCAACCTTGGGGGTACGCAAAATATTCTGGACGCCGCCAGGCAATATGGTTGCGAGCGGGTTGTTCATTGTTCTACGGGAGGCGTGCACGGGCACGTCGCCCATCCGCCTGCGAATGAGGACGCACCAATTGCGCCCGGCGACATCTATCAACGATCCAAGGTGGCAGCGGAGCGGGCAGTCTTCTCCGAGATCAAGGCCGGTCTGCCAGCCGTTATCATTCGGCCGGGTGCGATCTACGGTGAGGGCGACCGACGATTCCTCAAGTTATTCCAGTTGATCCAGCAAGGCCGATTCCTGATGGTTGGACGGGGTACGACCCGGCTTCACCTCATACATATCGAGGACCTTGTCGACGGGTTGGTGCTGTGTGGACGTCCTGTAAGTCCAGTCGGACGTGCCTTCCTGATGGCCGGCCCGGAGGCGCCGACGTTATGGGAGATCGTTCGCAGTATCTCACGCTTCCTCAAGGTGCCCGAGCCGCGTCACTCCGTGCCAGTCTGGCCGGTATGGCTCGCGGGAGCCCTCTGTGAACTGGCCTGCAGGCCGCTGGGACTCGACCCGCCATTGCACCGTCGCCGAGTGAGTTTTTTCACTCATCACCGCGAGTTCGATATTACGAGGGCAAGGACCATGCTCGAGTTCGATCCTTCGATAACCGTCGATCATGGCCTCAAACAAACCATCCAGTGGTCCGTGCAGCAGGGGCTTTTGGCTCCCATATAAAAAAGTCTGTATGGTTTTATACAAAGACCAATTGGCAGATGCAGGAAGTGAGCCCGAGGCGCCCGGGCCTTGGCGGACCAGGTCCTATCGATCAAAGGAATGATGCTTGAACGCTAGGAAGCGGCGAATAATGATGGTGGCAGCCTGTCCATTCCCGGCGCGACGGGGAACGCCCGTGCGTATTGAGCGCATGGCCGAAACTCTGGCCGCAGAAGGTCACGAGCTTCACATAGTCACCTATCACCTTGGAGAGCCAGCAGGACCGATCGGTTGCGAAGTGCACCGAATAAGGAATATTGCTCTTTACCGGGACACTTCCCCGGGCCCCAGCTGGCGCAAACTGTTGCTTGCAGACCCGCTGCTTTCTGCCAAGGTCATGTCGGTTGCGCGCCGCGTTCGCCCGGATGTCATACATGCGCACCACTTTGAGGGTGCGCTTGCGGCGTTGCCTGCAGCGAAGTCATTGAGAATTCCGGTTGTGTTCGATGCTCACGTACTGTTGGGAGGCGAACTTCAGTACTACGTGCTCGGGCTGCCCCGGCCCATGGTTCGCCTGGTGGCCCGGGTATTGGACGGCATGTTGCCGCGAGCCTGCGATCATGTTGTAGCCATCTCCTCTGAGATCCGCGATCAGCTCCTCGCACTCTACGGCTTGAATGCAGGAGCCGTAACCGTTATCCCCAACGGCGTAGAGCCCGAATTATTTTCGGGCCGGTCAGGCTTCTTTGCAGATGACGCCCATCCACGATTGGTCTTCTCCGGCAACCTGGCGGCTTATCAGGGAGTCAAAGCGCTGCCAGCCGTGCTGCGTGAGGTTCTTGGGCAGCTCCCCGGAGCGAGACTGGTGCTTGTAACAAGCGACGATCCGGCCGAAATACTGGCAGATGCAAGGGCTCTTGGCGTACACCAGCACGTGGACGTAGTGCCGGCGAACCTCGCAACCCTGGCGGACGTGCTCTCCAGTGCGGATGTCCTGCTAAATCCGAGAACTGAATGTCCTGGCGTACCGCTAAAACTGCTGAATTACATGGCATCTGGCCGGCCGATAGTAAGTTTCGAGGGTTCTTCACGGTACCTTGTGGATAACGAAAGCGGCATAGTCGTACAGAACGACGACATAGAGGCATTCGCAGAAGGCATAGTCCGGGCGGTAAGGGAGCCCGCCTGGGGTGAAGAGTTGGGTGCACGTGCCCGCGCGTTTGCCCGCAACAACTTGTCGTGGAATGCTGCCTGTAAGCAGCTTAACGAGGTCTATGAGGGATTAAGACCTTAGTGCCCCTAATGAGCACCGAAACACCGAAAGTCGGACTTGGAATGCCCGTCTTCAATGGCGAGCGCTACCTTGGCAAGGCGCTGGCTTCAGTGCTTGCGCAGAGCATGCGAGACTGGGAGTTGATAATTTTTGACAATGCATCAACGGACGGTACCCGCGAGATATGCGAGCGCTACGCATCACTGGACCCCAGGATCAAGTATTTCCGGAATCCGCAAAACCTCGGAGCCCATCCAAACTACAACCTGTGTTTTGAACACGCCCGTGGCGAATATTTCAAATGGGTGCCTCACGACGACGAGTTGGCCGTTCGATATCTCGCCGCGTGTGTAACAGCATTGGATGCGGACAAACAGGCCGTGCTTTGCCAGACGGACTTTGAATATATAGATGAAGAGGGGCAAACGCTCTCCATCTCCGGAGAACGATTGCGGGGAATTGATTCTGCCAGTCGCAGTGCCCGTTTCGCGTCAGCCATTCTTTTGCCTCATACCTGCTACGACGTGATGGGTGTTTTTCGCAGGCAAGTACTGGAGCGGACGATCCTCCTGCCCAGTTTCCACGGCGCTGACCGGGCATTGGTTGCCGATCTGGCGTTGCGAGGAAGGTTCCTGCACCTCGACGAACCGCTGCTCAGGGTGCGTGACCATAAACAACGGTATACCAGGGCCAATACGCGGCCCGCAGAGCGGGCGGCCTGGCATGATAGCCGCCACCGTGGCCGATTCAGCTTTCCGGCGTGGCGCCTTTATGGCACGTACTGGGCACTTGCGTTGCGACGTACGAGGCCGTGGCCGCTTGTTTTTCCTCTGCTGAAATGGTGGACGGTTAATTGGAATCTGGCGAGGCTAGCGACGGATGTGGTCGCAACCCTTGCGCCGGGGGCAGTTGCGTTCGCGCAAGGGGTTAAGCAGAAGATATTCTCGCCGGCCCCAGGAGTCGACCGAAGCCTCGGCAAGGGCCGTAAATAGTTTTGGCTGGCGGTTGCCGGGACGTGGGTGGGCCGAAGAGGCAACTGGGTTGATGTTTCCCCCACTCCAGGGCTTCCTCAAGCCTCAAGTCGCCGTCCAACCTCCCTGGACACCGCCAGGCACGAGGTCAAACCCGGCGATTCGATCCCGAACAGGTTGACCAATCCGCTGATGCCGTGAATTTCAGGCCCATCAATCCTGAAATCCGCGGCTGCCTCGTCTGGCCCGGCGATCTTGGGACGTAATCCAGCATACCCGGGCAGCAGACGCCCTGGATCGACTTCCGGCCAGTACCGCCTGATGGATGCTGCGAATGGCCCGGCTCGGGCAGGGTCAACGGAGTAGTCCGGCGACTTGATCCATTCAACATCAGGGCCGAAGCGCGCGGCGCCTGTCAGGTCGAGGGTGAGGTGGATGCCCGGCGCGCTCGGGGTAGAAACCGTGGCCTGGCTCAGGCATCCGCCCAGCAAGGCGGCCGTGCAGGCCAGGGAAATCAGACGTCCGCTGGAGCCCATATCCTCTCTCTCCGGTCCGGAAACCCGGTAGTAGACACCA
>JAURMS010000182.1 GCA_030830595.1 Gammaproteobacteria bacterium
GCCGCACGGGCGCTGGCGAGGCTCGACAGATACGCCCGCCACGTTCTCATCAGCGCCAACCGGCATCTGGACACTTACGCGACCCTCGGCGCGCGCCTGGTGCACGATGACCCACCGGGGCGCGGCCCCCTCGGCGGCATGCTCGCCGGACTGCGCGCCTGTCCCACCGACTGGCTGCTGTGCCTGCCCTGCGACATGCCCCACCTTCCAGAGGACCTGGAGCCGCGCATGCTGGCGAGTCTATCCGGACCGCAGCCGGGCCCTGCCTTTGCCCACGATGGCGAGCGCCTGCAGCCGCTGGTGGCTCTGCTGCCACGCAGCGCTGCCCCGGACCTGCAGCGATTTCTCGATGGCGGCGGGCGGCGCGCCGAGGACTGGGCAAGAGGCCAAGGCGGCCTGATCATCCGGTTCGAGGGCAGGTGCGACGCCTTCGCCAACCTCAATACGCCGGAGGACCTGGCGGCAGCCCGTGCGCGCGCGGACGGGTGCATGGGGTAGCATGCCTTGCAGATGACACCCAAACACCCTCACATCGACCCCGATCCCTGTGCCGAGGGCGGAGGTCTGTTGCGCCTCGAGGACGCGCGGCAGCGCATCATTGCCACCGTCGGTCGCCCGGAGGACGCCGAGACGCTGCCGCTGGGCAGGGCCGACGGTCGCGTCCTGGCCCGGCAACTGACTGCCGATGTCGAGGTGCCACCCTTCGATAATTCGGCCATGGACGGCTACGCGCTGCACGGCTCTGTGCTGCCGGCCACCGGCGAGGCTTCGCTGCGCCAGGTCGGGACCGCCTGGGCGGGCCGCCCTTTCCAGGGCCATGTCGGTCCCGGCGAATGCGTGCGGATCATGACGGGTGCGCCCATGCCAACAGGCACCGATACCGTGATCATGCAGGAGCAGGTGCGCGCAGAGGGCGAGCAGGTCACCATCCGGGCAGGCCATCGTCCCGGCGAGCACCGACGACTGGCCGGCGAATCGCTGGCCCGCGGGGCACAGATCCTGGCCGCGGGGACCCGCCTCACGCCGGCTCACCTCGGACTGGCTGCCTCGGCCGGCGTGGCGGAGGTCAGCGTCTTCCGGCGACCTCGGGTGGCCATCCTCTCCACCGGTGACGAACTACAGAGTGCCGGTCTACCGCTCGGCCCGGGACAGATCTACGACAGCAACCGCTGCAGCCTGACGGCCATGCTCGAGCGCCTCGGCATCGAGGTCATGGACCTCGGCGTGATCCCTGACCGACTGGAGGCGACGCGTACTGCCCTGCTCGAGGCGTCGGAGGCAGCGGACGTGATCATCAGCTCGGGAGGCGTCTCGGTGGGCGATGCCGACTTCGTGGTCGACGTGTTGCGTACCGAGGGCCAGGTCGGCTTCTGGAAGGTGGCGATCAAGCCGGGCAAGCCGCTCGCCTTCGGCCGCCTCGGCCAGGCCTGGTTCTTCGGCCTGCCGGGCAACCCGGTGTCGTCGATGGTCACCTTCTACCAGCTGGTCCAACCCGCGCTGCGGCGGCTCTGCGGCGTGGATCCCCTGCCCCAGCCGCTGCTGGTGAACGCGAGACTGGCGGCGCCGCTGCGCAAGCAACCCGGTCGGCTGGAATTCCAGCGCGCCCGCCTGGCCCCGGGCGACCAGGGTCAGCTCACGGTGGAAGCCCTCAGCCAGCAGGGCTCCAACGTCCTGCGCTCCATGGTCGAGGCGGACTGCTTCATCGTCCTGCCACTGGAACAGGGGCCCCTGGAAGCTGGAGAATGGGTGCAGGTTCAGCCCTTTGCCGGGCTGGTCTGATCATCACGAGAGGCGAACGGCATGAGTCACGGTTCAGGGGGAGAGCGTCACTTCAGGCCGGTGGCCATCGCGGTGCTGACCGTCTCGGATACCCGCACGGAGGCGACCGATAGCTCCGGTGCCCTGCTCGCCTCGCGCCTCCTGGCAGCCGGGCATACGCTGGCCGCGAGAGCCATCGTCCCTGACGACATCTACCGGATCCGGGCTGCGGTCTCGGCCTGGATCGCAGAGCGCGACGTCGATGTCGTGATCACCACGGGTGGCACCGGCATTACCGGACGTGACGGCACACCGGAGGCCATCGCGCCGCTGCTCGACAAGCAGATCGAGGGCTTCGGCGAGATGTTCCGCAGCCTGTCCTACGCAGAGATCGGCACCTCTACGCTGCAGTCGCGGGCCCTGGCCGGCGTAGCTAACGGCACTTACCTCTTCTGCGTACCGGGCTCGTCAGGGGCCTGCGCTACTGCATGGGACAAGCTTATCTCGGCACAGCTGGATTACCGGACCCGGCCCTGCAACCTCGTCGAGCTGATGCCGCGCCTGCTGGAAAAGTGAACCCGCATGGTGACTAGGCTGCTGGTCGGAACCGACAAGGGCCTGTTCCGGCTGCAGAGACCCGGCCACGGGCAGCCCTGGCACATCGAGGGACCCCTCCTTCCCGGCCAGTCGGTGCTGGCGCTGGCCCGTCACCCCCTGCAGCACCGCGCCTGGCTGGCAGCGGCTCGTCACCCGGTGTGGGGCGCCCATCTCTACGCGAGCGATGATGACGGGGGCAAATGGCGCAGCCTCGATGCGGTGCCCCTGCATCCGGAGCATCGACACGCCTCGCGCTTCGAGTCGGTGTGGGGCCTGACCTGGTCCGCCGACGGATCGCGACTCTATGCAGGCATCGACCCTGCGGGATTGTTCGTGAGCGAGGATGGCGGCGCCAGCTGGCAGGACCTGCCCGGCCTCAACGACCACCCCAGCCGGGTCCAGTGGCAGCCGGCCCGGCACCTGTTCGCGGCGCACTCACTCTGCATCCATCCGGCCCATCCGGACTGGCTCATCGTGGCGATCTCCTCAGGCGGCGCCTATCGGAGCCTCGATGGGGGGCGGACCTGGCATCCGGCCAATGCAGGGGTTCGAGCGGGCCACCTTCCAGAGCCCTATCCGCAGGTCGGACACAACGTGCATCGCATCGTGATGCACGGCACCAGCGGCCGGCTTTATCGGCAGTGCTACACCGGCACCTATCGCAGCGACGACTGGGGCCAGTCCTGGCGGGAGATTACCGAGGGCCTGCCCGGCGACTTCGGCTATGCCGTGGCCGTGGATCCGGGCAATCCCGATCGGGTGTTCCAGGTGCCCGAGTCCAGTGCCGACCTGCGCATCGTGGTGGATGCACGCCTGCGGGTCTTTCGCTCGGAGGATGGCGGCAGCAGCTGGACCTCCGCCTCCAGCGGCCTGCCGCAGGCCCACGCTTACGTCACGGTGCTGCGCGAGGCGCTGGACACCGCAGCAGGCAGTCCGTGTTCAGTCTGGCTCGGCACCGCTACCGGGCACCTGTTCGGCAGCGACGACGGTGGAGAGCGGTGGAGCCAGCTGGCGTCCTTCCTGCCAAGGATCCTCTGCCTGCGTACAATTCCAGCATGAGCATCGTGCAGGTCAGTCTGCCGGGCGCCCTGCGACCCTTTGCCGCCGGGCAGGCGCTGCTCGAGGTGGGGTCGGGCACGCTTGCAGAGATCCTGCTCGCCCTGGGCCAGGCCCATCCGCAGCTGCTGCCGCGGCTGCTGGGTCCGGATGGTTCGCTGCGGCCTTACGTGAACGTTTTCCTGGGCGCAGACAACGTCCGCGAGCTCGGCGGGCTCACTACCCAGATTCCACCCGGATCCACCATCACCATCCTGCCGGCCGTGGCCGGCGGCTAAGGGAGCCAGACCCATGTCAGAACTGCGTTACGACCTCGTGGTCTTCGGGGCCACCAGCTTTGTCGGCAAGATCCTCTGCCGGTACCTGCGCGACGAATTCGGCACCGCTGGCGGCTTGCGCTGGGCCGCGGCCGCGCGCTCGAAGACCAAGCTCGAGACACTCCGCGCGGAGTTGGGGATCGCCGACTTGCCGCTCCTGGTGGCAGATGCCGCAGATTCAGCTGCCCTGCACGAGATCTGCGCGCACACCAGGGTCATCGCCTCGACGGTCGGTCCTTACGCCCTGTATGGCGAGCCGCTGCTCCAGGCCTGCGTCGAGTCCGGCACCGATTATTGCGACCTGACCGGCGAGGTGCAGTGGATCCGGCGGATGCTCGATGCCTACGAGGACCAGGCGCGGGATTCTGGCGCCCGCATCGTCCATTGTTGCGGCTTCGACTCCATCCCCTCCGACCTCGGCGTGCTGTTCCTGCAGCGGCAGGCCATGAAACGCCTCGGCGCGCCCTGCAGCGAGGTCCACATGGGCGTGCGCGCCCTGCGCGGCGGCGTCTCGGGCGGCACGGTGGCCAGCCTGCTGAACGCCATCCGCGAGGCGGCAGCCGACCCGGGCCTGCGCCGGCAGATGGGCAATCCCTACGCGCTGTGCCCGCCCGCGAAAGGCGACCGGCCGCGGCAGCCCAGCGTCCGCGGCCCGCAGTACGACCAGGCTTTCGAGGCCTGGGTCACGCCCTTCGTCATGGAAAAGATCAACTCGCGGATCGTCCACCGCAGCCATGCCCTGCTGGGCGAGCCCTGGGGACGGGACTTCACCTATACGGAGGCCGTGCTGACCGGGCGCGGTCTCGGCGGACGACTGCGCGCGACCGGACAGGCGCTGGGCCTCGCAGGCTTCGGGCTCGCCGCAGCGCTGCCACCCACGCGCTGGCTGCTGCAGCGCTATGTGCTGCCCGCACCCGGGGAAGGGCCCACCCCGGCGCAACAGGAAAGCGGTTTCTTCGACCTGCGTTTCCATGGCCGGACCCGGGACGGCAGGGCGCTTCGTATCAAGGTCACCGGCGATCGCGACCCGGGCTACGGCTCCACCGCCAAGATGCTCGGCCAGGCGGCCGCCTGCCTGGCGCAGGACCTCGAGCAGACAACCAGGGCGGGCGGCTTCTGGACCCCGGCGAGCCTGATGGGCCAGCGCCTGATCGATCGCCTGCAGGCCCGGGCAGGCCTGAATTTCGTGGTCCTGGACTAGGGATTTTTCTCCGTCTGCTGCTGCCGCCGAATGGCAGCATCGTCGAGGCGCATCTGTCGCACGTCGATCTGGCGGATTTCGCGGATCGGGCAGGTGTCGCGCCCGACACGGACCTTGTCGAAGCGAGTGATGGTGAATTCCATGACGGAAATCACCTGGATGTCGTTGGCGAACAGCAGGTCCGGACAGGTGTCCCAGACCGTGATCAGGAAGGCATCGTTGACGCCGGAGCGCAGCACCAGCTTGTCCCTGGCCAGGGGCTCCCAGCCGTTCAGGCGGGAGGAACTGAAGCGGTCGATGGGCTCGCCTGAGTAGGCCAGGTAACGCTCGAGGGTCTGGTTGGGCTCAAGCCGGGGCGGGCCGGATGCACAGCCGGCCAGGAGCGACACCATCAGCACGAACCACGCAGTCCGCACGAGCCCGATCTCCATAAACCAGAGTTCAGTATGGCAGGGAAGCCGGGGAACTGTACACGCATAACAGTGGATTTTTGCCGTTATCCGGCTAGCATGCCCTTATGAGCAACTCCGGCAGGCCGGTCTCGCCCACCTCACTGGACATCGCCCACCGCGCCCAGGTCTCCCAGGCGACGGTCTCGCGGGCCCTGCGCAACAGCCCGTTGGTCCGCCCGGAGACGCGTGAGCGGATCCAGCGGATCGCGGAGGAACTCGGCTATCGGACCAATCGCAGCGCAGCCGGACTACGGACGCGACGCAGCCAGACCCTGGCGCTGCTGCTGTTCGAGGAAGCGCCGGGCGATGTGCAGATCAACCCCTTCTTCCTGAGCATGCTCGGTCACATCACCCAGGCTGCCGCGCGCCGTGGCTTCGACCTGCTGGTCTCCTTCCAGCAGGCCAGCGTCGACTGGCACACCGACTATGAGGTCAGCAAGCGTGCCGACGGACTCATCCTGCTCGGCTATGGTGACTACACGACCTCCGCGGAGAGGCTCCGACTGCTGGCGGGCATGGGGGACCACTTCGTGATCTGGGGCCCGGTGATCGAGGAACTGCCTGGGCACTACCTGGGCTGCGACAACGCCCACGGTGCGCGGCTGGCGACCCGTCACCTGCTGCAACTCGGACGCCGCCGCATCGCCTTCGCCGGCGGGGCCTCCGACCAGTGCCCGGAATTCAAGGTGCGCTACCTGGCCACCCTCGACGCCATGCGCGAGGCAGGTGTCGAGCCAGATCCTGGCCTGCGGGTCGACGCCGAATCCTCACCGGCCTCGGGCTACGCCGCCGGCAGGCAACTGATCGCCGCGGGCCTGCCCTTCGACGCCATCATTGCAGCCAGCGACCTGATTGCCATCGGGGCCATCCGCGCGCTGGTCGAGGCGGGGCTGCGGGTACCAGAGGACGTCTCCGTGGTCGGCTTCGACGACATCCTGACTGCGTCGTACTACAACCCGCCCCTGACCACCATCCGCCAGGACACGCGCCAGGCCGGCGAATTCCTGGTGGAGAACCTCATCAAGCTCATTGACGGCGGGGTGGTGGAATCCAAGCTGATCCCGCCCAGCCTGGTCGTGCGCGATTCCTGCGGCGGACGCTGATCAACCCTCGCGGTCGTCGACCGCCATCGTCGCCAGCCCGGCCAGCACCATCAGCACACCGCCTACGACCAGTGCATTGATCGGCTCGTTGCCGAACAGCACCCGCAGCACCAGACCCAGCACGCTGGCCGCAAGGATCTGCGGGATGACAATGAAGAAGTTGAAGATGCCCATGTAGACGCCCATCTTGGCCGGCGGCAGGGCCCCTGCCAGCATGGCGTAGGGCATCGAGAGGATCGAGGCCCAGGCAAAGCCCACGCCGACCATGGACACCATGAGCAGGTCGGGATCCTGCACGAACCTGAAGCTCGCCAGCCCGATGCCTCCCAGCACCAGGCAGGTCAGATGCGCCCCGCGACGACCCACTGTCCTCGCCAGCAGCGGAATGGCCAGGGCGGCGAGCGCCGCAAAGCCGTTGTAGGCCCCGAACAGCAGGCCAACCCAGTTGGCGCCCTCGTTGTAGGCAGCAGAGCTGGCGTCCTGCGTGCCGAAGTGGTGGCTGGTCACGGCGGGCGTGGTATAGATCCACATCGAAAACAGCGCGAACCAGGACAGGAACTGCACCACCGCCAGCTGGCGCATGACCCGGGGCATGGCGAACAGGTCGTCGATGATGCTGGTCAGCATGCCCGCCTCGGCCTGCCGTGCCCGCAAGGCGTCGGCACGCAACAACAGCAGGCCGAACGCCGCTGCGCCACCGGCCAGCACGTACAGCTGCTTGTCCCAGTCCATCTGCTGCACCAGCACTGCGAAGCCGAGGCCTGACAGAAGCCATACCCAACCGAGCCGGTGGTAGCGACCTCCCTCCCCCGGCGCGGGTGGCGCGGCGGGTCGTTCGATCGTGGCCTCGAACTCGCGCATCTGGGCCGGCGAGTACTCCCGGGTGCGGAGCACGGTCCAGCCAACCGCCAGCAGGAACACGGCCGCACCCAGGTAAAAGGACCAGCGCACACTGTCGGGCACCTCGCCCTCGCCGGCCACATTGCTGACCTCGAACCAGTTGGCCAGCATCCAGGGCAGGGCCGAGGCCACCACCGCGCCCACGCCGATGAACAGGCTTTGCAGGGCGAAGCCAAAGGCCCGCTGGCGATCCGGGAGCATGTCGCCCACCAGGGCCCTGAACGGCTCCATGGAGACGTTGATCGAGGCGTCGAGGATCCACAGCATGCCCGCGGCCACCCACAGGTAAGGACTGTCGGGCATGACCACCAGTGCCGCGGTGGCCACCAGCGCACCGTACAGGAAGTAGGGTCGACGCCGCCCCAGCCTGCCCCAGGTCCGGTCGCTCAGGTAGCCGACGATGGGCTGCACCAGGAGGCCGGTGACCGGCGCAGCCAGCCACAGGATCGGCAGGTCATCGATGGAGGCACCCAGCGACTGGAAGATGCGACTGACGTTGGCGTTCTGCAGGGCGAACCCGAACTGGATGCCCAGGAAGCCGAAGCACATGTTCCAGACCTGCCAGAACCCAAGAACCGGCTTTTCTCGCATGCTCCCCCCTTGTTGCCAGCAGTGTCCGGGCGCTGCCGGCGGCGGGCAACGACCTGCAATCGTATTCAGCATGGCGCCCGACAGGCAATCGCAGAAAATTGCCAAAAACGAGTCAGGGTTGCGTCCCTTAAGGGGGCGCTGGTGGGATTGCATGCTGAGGCACGAGGACAAGCCGTCTGCACAGGCTGCCGAATGGTGGCGTGGAGCGGTCATCTACCAGGTGTATCCGCGCAGCTTTGCCGACAGCAACGGCGACGGCACGGGCGACCTCGCGGGCATCCACCAGCGCCTGGACTACCTCGCCAGCCTGGGCGTGGACGCGCTCTGGATCTCGCCCTTCTTCCGCTCGCCAATGGCGGACTTCGGCTATGACGTGAGCAACTACCGGGAGGTCGACCCCCTGTTCGGCGACCTGACGGGCTTCGACCAGCTGCTGTCTGCCGCCCATCGCAAGGGCCTGCGGGTCATCATCGACCAGGTCATGAGCCACACCTCGGACCAGCACGCCTGGTTTCAGGCCAGTCGCGAGGACCGCGCCAATCCGCATGCGGACTGGTACGTGTGGGCTAACCCCGCTGAGGATGGCACACCGCCCAACAACTGGCTGTCCATCTTCGGCGGGCCTGCCTGGCAATGGGAACCGCGTCGTGGCCAGTACTACCTGCATAATTTCCTCGCCAGCCAGCCAGACCTGAACTATCACCACCCGGCAGTGGCCAGCCAGATGCTGGAGGAAGCTGAATTCTGGCTGGAGCGGGGCGTGGACGGCTTCCGTCTCGATGCCATCAACTTCTGCTACCACGATGCGAAACTCCGCAGTAATCCGCCCAAGCCGCCGGCACTGCGAACCGGTCGCGGTTTCCGGACGGACAATCCCTACGCGGCCCAGTACCACCTGTACGACAACACCCGCCCGGAGAACCTGGATTTCCTGGGGCGGCTGCGCCGGTTGCTCGACCGCTACCCGGGCAGCCTCGCGCTGGGAGAAGTCGCCTCAGAGGACTCCATCGCCACCCTGAGGGAATACGCAGGCGAGTCCGGCCGGCTGCACATGGCTTATTGCTTCGAACTGCTGGTCGAGGACTTCTCCACCACCCATGTCCGCGAGGTGGTGGAATCCCTGGAGCGTGGGGCTCCGGGCTGCTGGCCGTGCTGGGCCATCGGCAATCACGACGTAGCGCGGGTGGCCAGCCGATGGGCAGGCCGATTACCGCCAGCACGCATCGCCCGCCTGCTCAACGCGCTGCTGTTCTCGCTGCGTGGCAGCGCCTGTTCCTACCAGGGAGAGGAACTGGGCCTCACCGAAGCAGAGTTGCCGCGGGACTGCCTCAAGGATCCCTACGGCATCGCCTTCTGGCCCAGCTTCAAGGGTCGGGACGGTTGTCGCACCCCCATGCCCTGGGATGACCGCAAGGCGCAGTTCGGCTTCAGCACCGGCACGCCGTGGTTACCGATCCCGGCCGAGCACGCGGGACTGTCGGTGTACAGGCAGGAGCGGGACACCGATTCCGTGCTGCACGCCTACCGGCGCTTCCTGGCCTTCCGGCGCAGCCAGCCCGCCCTGCGCCATGGCAGCATCCGGTTCCTGGATGCTCCCGATGGCGTGCTGGGTTTCCTGCGCGAACACGACAGCCAGCAACTGTTGGTCGCGCTCAACTTCAACCCGGAACCGGCGAGCCTCGAACTACCCCTGGGGCGCTCGCCGAGGATGCTGCAGGGCCATGGCTTCGAGCCCTGCCAGGTCGACGCGCGGCGAGTCAGGCTGCCGGCAGCAGGCGCCTGTTACGCTCTCTGCTGAGGCCCTGCCGGGCAATCATCCTTCGGTGGCGGCGCAATGTCGGGCGATATAGTCGCGGTGGGTCGGCATGGCTGCCGCGGTCTCAGCCATCGCCTGGCGCAGCCCGGCCAGCCTTGCTGCGGCATCAACCCGGGTCCGCTGCTCCACCATCGCATCATGACGCCCAGGCCAGACCTCCTGGCCGACCAGCACCGCAAGCCATGACGGATTCTGGAACAGCTCGATGCTGGTGGAGACCAGCCGGCCGCGGGCGCGGAAATGCTCCATCCGGTAGCGCAAGGAGTCCGGGATCGTCATGGCGGCGCATTCGCGCCACAGGGTGCTGTCGTCGCGGGTCGTCGCGTGATAGTGCAGGATCAGGAAGTCCCGGATGCCCTCGTACTCCAGCGCGGTCAGGCGGTTGTACTCGGCGCGCGCCAGCGGATCGAATTCCTGGTCCGGAAACAGCGCGAGCAGGCGAGTGATCCCGGTCTGGATCAGGTGCAGGCTGGTCGATTCGAGCGGCTCCATGAAACCGGCGGCCAGGCCGATCGACACGCAGTTGCGGTTCCAGAACAGCTTACGGCGGCCGGTGGTGAAGCGCAGCTGGCGTGGCTCGGCCAGCGGTCGGCCATCGAGGTTGGCCAGCAGCGTCTCCGCGGCCTGCTGGTCCTCCAGCAACCGGCTGCAATAGACATAGCCGTTACCAATGCGATGCTGCAGCGGGATCCGCCATTGCCAACCCGCCTCGCGCGCGGTGGAGCGGGTGTAGGGCGTGAAGTCGCCGCCGGATTCGCAGGGCACCGCCACGGCGCGATCGCAGGGCAGCCAGTGGGTCCAGTCCTCATAGCCCGTCGCCAGCGCCTGCTCGATGACCAGGCCCCGGAAGCCGGAACAGTCGATGAACAGTTCTGCCGCAACCTCCGTGCCATCCGCCAGGCGCAAGGCCTCCACGTAGCCGTCCGTGGGCCGCAGCCGCACGTCGACGATGCGTCCCTCCAGCCGTCGCACACCACGCCGCTCGGCATAGCCGCGCAGGTACCGCGCGTAGCGTCCGGCATCGAAGTGATAGGCATAGTCGAAGGTGGACTTCGCCAGGCGCGGGTCGCGGGTAGGTCGATCGAAACGCCCTGCCCGGGCGGCGACCCAGGCCATGGAATACTCGCCGAGGTCCGTGGTGTCTCCATGCGCCCGCTCACGCAGCCAGTACTGGTGCAGGGGGACCACGTCGAACTCAGCGCCGTAAGGCCCGAAGGGATGAAAGTAACGGTGGCCGCGTCGGCCCCAGTCGACGAACTCGATGCCCAGCTTGAAGGAACCCTGGGTGGTCCTGACGAACTCGTTTTCGTCGATCCCGAGGCGCGCATTGAACAGCTTGATCGGCGGGATGGTGGCCTCGCCCACGCCGACGGTACCGATCTCCTCCGACTCCACCACCACGATCTCACTCAGGCCGAGGGCGTTCGAGAGGGCTGCTGCCGTCATCCAGCCGGCCGACCCCCCGCCCACGATGGCAACCTTGCCGATCGGTCGCGCGCTCACGCGGCGCACCTCTCACGCAGGTACGACTCGTGGCTCGGCAGGTCAGCCGCGGCTCGCTCCACCAGGGTTTCCACGTTGGTCATGAACTCCGCCAGTTGTCCGGCGTCGAGTTGGTCGGCGAGCGGATGCCAGGCCGCCGGGATCACGCCCTGCCCCACCATGACCTGCAGCCACCCCATCTCCGTGAACAGTTCCTCGCCCTCCCTGAACAGCCGGCCGCTGGCGCGAAACAGCGCCAACCGGTCCCGCAATGACTCCGGAATGGCCAAGCTGGCCATCGCCTGCCAGAACGGCTCCGTACGCCCGTTGGCGTGATAGTGCAGGATCAGGAAGTCGCGGATGCGCTCGAACTCGATGGCAGTCTGGCGATTGTATTCGGCCGCCTCCGGCAAACCGGCGCCCGCGCCCGGAAACAAGGCGAGCCATCGACTGAGGCCCGACTGCACCAGGTGGATACTGGTCGACTCGAGCGGCTCCATGAAGCCGCTGGCCAGGCCCAGGGCCAGGCAGTTGCGCTTCCAGAACTCACGTCGCCGACCCGTGGTGAAACCGAGTACGCGGGGCGCGGCCAGCGGCTCGCCGTCGAGGTTAGCCAGCAGCAGGGCCGTGGCCTCGTCCTCGCCCATGAACTGGCTGCAGAAGACGTGACCGTTGCCGAGGCGATGCTGCAGGGGAATGCGCCACTGCCAACCAGCCGGTCGGGCCATGGCCCGCGTGTACGGCAGTGGGCTCGCCGGCGAGCTACAGGGCACGGCAATGGCGCGATCGCAGGGCAGCCATTGCGTCCAGTCCTCGTAACCGACGCCCAGTGCCTGGCCGATCAGCAGGGCCCGGAAGCCCGTACAGTCGAGGAAGAAATCGCCGGCAATGCTTCGCCCGTCGGCCAACTCGAGGGAAGCAAGGTCCCCGCTCTCGCTGAGGCACACTTCGCGGATCTGACCCTCGACACGGGTCACGCCACGCTGCTGCGCATACTCGCTCAGCACGCCCGCCACCAGCGAGGCGTCGAAATGAAAGGCATGGACGAGGCCCTGCGCCAGGCCGCGGGGGACCTGCTCCTGCCGGCCAGCCCTGCCCAGCGCAGCCGCCCGTGCATTCAGCGAGTAGCGCCAAAGGTCCAGCGCCGGCTGCGCCTGCCGCGCGCGCAACCAGTAATGATGAAACGGCAGCAGCCCCAACGGCCGACCCACCGTACCGAAGGCGTGGAGATACCGGCTGGCAGGCGAGCCCCAGCCGGCAAACTCGATGCCCAGCTTGAGCGTGCCATGGGTCCGGCGCAGGAACTCGTCCTCGTCGAGGCCCAGCATCCCGGTCAGCAGCCGGATTTGCGGGATGGTTGCCTCACCTACCCCGACCGTGCCGATGTCCTCCGACTCCACCAGCCGCACCGACAGCCTGCCGCCGAAAGCGCGGGACAGCACTGCAGCGGCCATCCAGCCTGCGGCGCCACCGCCTGCGATCACAACCTGCCTGATCGGTGTCATGCGCACACTTTAACCAGTGAAAAGGCCCCTGCCGAGTCACCTCGACAGGGGCCATGGCCCTGCGGCCCGAGCGGATCAGCGATACCGGTAGGAGAAGCCGACCATGTAGGAACGGCCGTACACCTGATGATCGCGGATCTGGCGGGTGTCGTCGTTGTAGTAGGTCTGGAACGGCTCGTCGCTGAGGTTGAAGCCCTGCACCATCATGGACAGGCCTTCCAGTCGACCGCTGAAGTTGTAGCCGACCTGGGCGTCGAGCACCGTCTCACCCTCGACCATGGTCAGGTTGCGGCCATTACCGAAGCCGGACACCTCACCCAGGAAGTCGGAGCGGTAGCGCGCACTGACCCTGCTGGTGAAGCCGTTCTTCTCGTAGTACACCGTGAAGTTGCCAACTTCCTCGGACAGGCCTGGCAGTGGCTGCGAGGGGTTGCCCGGATTCGGCTTGATGTTGCTGTCGGTCCAGGAGAAGGTCAGCACGGTACCGAAGCCAGCCAGCGCATCGGACAGCATCTCTCCGGTCAGGGAGAGGGCCGCCTCCACGCCGTTGATGCGCCCGCCCTTGCCATTCGCCGGGGCGAAGGAGTAACCCACGTTCAGCACAGGCTCTTCGCCCGGCTGGGGGCCGATGAAGCCGGTGAAGTCCTGCAGCA
>JAURMS010000183.1 GCA_030830595.1 Gammaproteobacteria bacterium
AATCTGCAGGTAGCTGGCGAAGTTCACATTGCCCGTGGCATAGGCGAAGACGCCCAGCGCACCGGCCACCATCACGCAGGGCATGATCGCCAGCCCGTCGAGGCCATCGGTGAGGTTGACCGCATTACTCGAGCCGACAATCACCAGATAGGCCAGGACGACGAAGCCGGCCGCGCCGATTTCCAGCGCGATGTCCTTGAAGAAGGGCACGTGGAGCGCCGTCTCGGCCGACGTCGCGGCGGTGAACCATAGCGTCAGGGCCGCCGCCAGTCCGGCCAGCGACTGCCAGAAGTACTTCCAGCGCGCAGGGAGGCCGCGCGGGTTCTTGATCACCAGCTTGAGATAATCGTCGTAAAAACCGACGACGCCGAAGGCCAGCGTGACCAGCAGCGCCACCCACACGAAGCGGTTATGCAGGTCGCACCACAGCAGGGTGCTCGCGACCATGGCCACCAGGATCAGCCCCCCACCCATGGTGGGCGTGCCGCGCTTGCCGTAGTGCGACTGGGGTCCCTCGTCGCGGACCACCTGGCCGATCTGCCGCTCGGTGAGGCGGCGGATCATCACCGGCCCCACCAGCAACGCGATAGCTAGCGCGGTCAGGGCCGCAAGGATGGCGCGCAGGGTGAGGTAACCGAAGACGCGGAAACCCCCGTAGAGTCCGGTCAGCCAGTCGAACAGTTCCAGCAGCAAGGCTAGCCTCCTGTTCCGTTGCCGACGCGCAGCGCCGGCTGGCACAGCGCCTCGACCAGACGCTCGAGCCGGTTAACCCTCGAACCCTTGATCAGCAGCGTCACGCCCGCATGCAGCGTGGCATCGACTTCTGCCGCCAGGGTGTCGAGGTCGGGAAACCAGCGCCCGCCCGCGCCGAAGGCCTCCACCGTGTGCAGGGTGGTGGGGCCGGTAGCGAACAGGCGAGTAACACCGCGCTCGCGAGCCGCTCGGCCGACCTCCACATGACTCGCGATGGACTGTTCACCCAGTTCCGCCATCTCACCCAGCACCAGCCAGCGCTCACCCTCGGCGGTCGCCAGCACGTCGAGTCCCGCCGCGGCCGAGCTCGGGTTGGCGTTGTAGGAGTCGTCGATGATCCAGGCGCCGACCCGCGAACTCCTGAGCTGCAGGCGGCCACGCACCGGCGCGACCGCAGCCAGGCCGAGCCCGATCTCCAAGAGGTCCGCACCGCAGGCCCAGGCGGCGGCGGCAGCGCCGGCAGCATTGACCACGTTGTGGCGACCGGTGAGGCGCAGGCGGATGGGGGTGGCGCCGGCCGGGGTCGAGAGGGTGAATCGCGTCACCCACTCACCGTCTTCGATGGCCGACACTGGATCCAGGGCGCGGAAGTCCGCCGAGGCAGACAAACCGAAACTGACCGCGCTGCCCGCCTGCGACATCTCGCGCCAGAGCGGCGCAAACTCATCGTCGGCGTTGATGATCGCCGTGGCGTGCAGGTCGAGTCCGGCAAACAGCTCGCCCTCGGCGCGGGCCGCACCCTCCAGGCTGCCGAATCCCTCGAGATGCTCGGCGCCAGCGTTGGTGACCAGCCCCACGGTCGGCTGGGCAAGGCCGGTCAGGAAGGCCACCTCACCGGGGCGGTTGGCGCCCATCTCGATCACCGCCGCGCGGTGACCGGCCTCCAGCCGGAACAGGGTCAAGGGCACGCCGATATGATTGTTGAGGTTGCCCTGGGTCGCGAGGGTTGGGCCCATCCTGGAAAGGATGGAGGCCAGCATCTCCTTGGTGGTGGTCTTGCCGTTGCTGCCCGCCACCCCGGCGAGCGGCAGGCTGAACTGGCGACGCCAGGCAGCGGCGGCGCTTGCCAACGCCACCAGCGTGTCGGCCACCACGACCTGAGGCAGGTCGATGTCCAGTTCTTGCGCAACCAGCAGACCCGCCGCACCCGCCTCGCGGGCCGACGCGGCAAAGCGATGACCATCGGTCCGCTCACCCGGCAGGGCCACGAACAGGTCGCCGGGCGCCAGGGTGCGGGAGTCGATCGATACCGCGCCGAAGGGTACGTCGGCCCCGACCAGCCGACCCTTGCAGGCCTGAACCAGGAAACCGAGACTGCGAGTCATGGCCTCACCTGCGCCGTGGTGGGATGGGCCGCGTCGGTCAGGTCGTCGGGCGGCACTCCCATCAACCTCAGCGCGCCGGACATCACCGACGCGAACACCGGTGCCGCCACATCGCCCGCGTAATACTTGCCGGCGCTGGGCTCGTCGAGGAGGACCAACGCAGCCAGCCTTGGATTGGAGGCCGGTGCCAGGCCGGCAAAGATGGCCGTATAGCGGTTTGTGTCGTAGCCCCCTCCAACGGCCTTCCAGGCAGTGCCGGTCTTACCCGAGACGCGGTAGCCGGGCACCCGAGCCTGCTGGGCCGTGCCACCCACCGTCACCACGCCGGCCAACAGGCCAACCAAATCACGAGCGACGGCGGCTGACACCACTCGAGTACCGGTCACAGGCTTATCAACGCGCTGGAAGGTGACCGGTCGGCGCATCCCCAGGGCACCGAGCGTGGCGTAAGCCTGCACGATCTGCAGCGGGGTGGCGGACATGCCGTAGCCGTAGGACAGGGTGGCCACGTTGATTGGTCGCCAGCGCGCCGCCTCGCTCAAGAGCCCCGGCGACTCGGCGGGAAAGCCGCTCGCAGTAACCTGACCGAAACCAAAGGCAGCCAGCGTCCGATGGATCTGCTGCGGCTCGAGCTTGAGAGCCAGCTTGGCCATGCCCACGTTGCTGGAGCGTGAGAGGATCATGTCAAGACCCGCACGACCAAGGTCATGTTTGTCCTTGACGATCTTATCGCCCACCTTCAGCAGGCCCGGCGAGGTGTCGATCACCGAGTCCCGCCGGTAGCTGCCGCTGTCGAGCGCCGCGGCCACAATGAAGGGCTTGATGCTTGAACCAGGCTCGATGATGTCGGTGACGGCGCGGTTGCGATAGCGCGCCACTTCCCCCAGACGCGAGCGATCATTGGGATTGAAAGCCGGCTGGTTGACCATCGCCAGCACTTCGCCCGTCTGGACGTCGAGGACAATCAGCGACCCGGACCGGGCGCGATGCCTCTGCACCGCGGCCTTGAGTTCACGGTAGGCGAGATACTGGACGCGCAGGTCCAGGCTGGTGTGAAGGTCCTCTCCGGGACGCGGCGCGCGTAGATTCTCGACGTTCTCGATGGTGCGACCGCGAGCGTCCTTGATCACGCGCTTTAGGCCGTCCATCCCTGACAGCGTCCCGTCGAAGGCGAGTTCCAGGCCTCCCTGGCCGTCCTCGTCGAGGTTGGTGAAGCCGAGCAGGTGCCCGGTGATCTCTCCGTTCGGGTAGTAGCGCTTGTACTCGCGCTCAAGGTACACGCCCGGGATGCCCAGCTCGCGGATCTTGGCGGCGGCACCCGGCTCCATGTGCCGCTCGACGCGGTAGTACTGGCGGTCATGGTTGGCGGCGATACGCTGCGCCAGCCACTGGCGATCCTGTCCCAGCGCCTGCGCGAGGCGTACGATGTCTTCGGGGCTTGTGGCCAGCACCTGGGGATTGGCGATCACGGTGTCGACCGGCGCGCTGACCGCCAGCGGTTCGCCGAAGCGATCGAGAATGGCGCCTCGATGGGCCGGCACGCGGGCATCTCGCAGGTAGCGCTTGCCGCCCTCCTGGGCCAGGAATTCGCGGTCGAGAACCTGCAACTGCACGGCCCGGCCACCAAGCAGCAGCGCGGCCGTCAGCACGGCGAGGGCAACCAGGCGACTGCGACCACGGAAGCGGTTGGCGTCGAGTTCGCCTGACTCGCTGCGCTTCTTCATGGAGTCACCAGTTCGACGTCATCCGGCTGGGGCAGCTCCATGCGCAGCTTCTCGCTGGCGACCCGCTC
>JAURMS010000184.1 GCA_030830595.1 Gammaproteobacteria bacterium
GACGACACAACCGCCGAACCCACCGCCCGTCATGCGAACCCCGCCAGCGCCCCCAAGCTCCGTCTGGATATAACCGTTCAGCCGCTCGACCAGGGCATCGACGGCGGGTACGGTCACCTCGAAGTCATCCCGCAGCGAGGCATGCGAGCCCCGCAAAAGTGCGCCCAGTGCGTGCAGATCGCCCTCGGCCAGGGCAGTTGCCGCGGCGAGCGTACGCTGGTTTTCGCTGACCACATGTCTTGCCCGTCGCGCCGCCACGTCATCGAGCCCGGCCACGGCGCCGCCGAGAGCCGCCAGGTCAACCTCACGCAGCGAGGTCGCGCCAAGGCCCCTGGCCGCCCGCTCGCACTCCTCGCGCCGCTGATTGTAGGCGGCATCGGCCAAGGCTCGGCTCACCCCGGAGTGGGCGATCAGGATCCCGACCTGCTCGGGCACCGCCACGCTGCGCCACGTCAACTCACCACAGTCGATCAGCAGCGCATGGCCGTCCTGCGCAGCCGCAGCCACCAACGGGTCCATGATCCCGCACTGGCAGCCTACGTACTGATGCTCTGACCACTGTGCGCGCTGTCCGGCCCATAGGGGAGCAGGATCCCCTTCCGTCAGCGACAAGAGGAGTGCTACCCCCAGTGAAGCCGAGGACGATAAGCCCGCGCCGCGCGGCACGTCGCCCGCAATCGCCATCTCCATGCCTCGAAGGCGAACACCGTCCTGCTGCATCGCGGCGACGATCCCGCGAGCGTGGTTGGCCCAGTGCCCGGGCGGCAGGCGATCCGGAGGGCAGGACAGGGCAATACGATCCATGGGCTCGCCTGCTTCATCGAGAGCCACGACCGTCAACTCATCCCGCTCATGCCGGTCATAGACCACCGCCGTGCCGGACTCGATCGCACAGGGCAGGACGAAGCCCTCGTTATAGTCGGTATGTTCGCCGATCAGGTTGACCCGGCCAGGCGCAAAAGATGCCCGCCCGGGTTCGCGGCCGAAGTGCCGCCGAAACCCGTCCCGTGCGCGTTCGACGAGGCCTGCAGTCATGCCTTGCGCAGCAGGCTCAGGCCAATGAAACGCGCCTTGCCGCCCAAGGCCAGGCGATTGAAGGCCAGGGCGGCCGCCACGGAAGTGAACAGCACGATCACCATGAAGTGAATGTAATGCAGGGTCACGAACCCACCGGGCTGCCACAGGAAGGTGTAGGTGGCATAGAGGGCAAAGCCCCACAGCACACCGGCGATGGCTGCCGGCGCCTTCACGCCCTGGAATAACAGGCCGGCAATGAACGCGGACAGGATGGGCATGGAAAACAGCCCGTTCAACTGCTGAAGCAGGTTGATGATGCTCTCCGCATTCTGGAACACCGGCACCAGCAGGAGGGCCGTCACGGTCACCAGCGCGGATACCACGGCCCCCAGCCGCCAGTGATGGCCGACCTTGCCCACGAACTGCTCGTGGAAGTCGACGGCGTACAGCGCCACCGTGCTGTTGAGCACTGCGCTGAAGGTGGTGATCACGGCTGCGGCTACCATGGCGGCAAAGGCGCCGGACAGCCACCCCGGCAGAATTTCGCCCACCAGCCTGCCGTAAGCCGCATCACCGACGTCGCCGAACAGCTTGTAGGCCACCACCCCGGGAATCACCACGATCGGGGGTATCACCAGGATACGAACGATGGCTGCAGCCAAGACGCCCTTGCGGGCCTCGCTGACGCTTGGTGCCGCCATCGCCTTCTGGGTGATGTTCTGGTTGGTCGACCAGTAGAAGACCTGGATGAAGATCATGCCGGTCAACAGCGTGTGCCAGGGAATGGGCGAATCATCGGCCCCGATCATGGTGAGCCGCTCCGCGGGCACGCCCGTGACCATGTCGAAATCGACCGCGGCCAGCGCCAGCACCACGATCAGCAAGGCCAATCCGAGCACACCTATCCCGGAAAAGGTGTCCATCACCGCCACCGCGCGCAGCCCGCCAAACACCGAATAAGCCGCGCCGATCAGGGCCAGCACCACGGCAAAGGCCGCAACGGGCAGGTCGCTGCCGAACAGGGACTGCATGAACAGGCTGCCGCTATACAGCGCGGCTGGCAGGTAAATGACTACGTTGCCGAACAGGAACAGGCCCGAGATCAGGGTCCGGATGCTGCGCCCGCCGTAGCGACGTTCCAGGAGTTCGGTGACCGTCGTGCACTTGTGCCGGTAGTAGAGCGGCACGAATACCCAGGCCAGGATCATCAGGCCGACGAACCCGGCGATTTCCCACCATGCCAGCAGCAGCATCTGGTTGCCATTCATGCCCACCAACTGGTCGGTGGAAAGGTTGGTGAGGGTGATGGAGCCCGCCACGAACAGCCAGCTCAAGCCACCCCCGGCCAGGAATACGTCCTTGCCCGAACCATCGTGGCTGACCCGCGCACTCCTGACCTTGAGCCAGGTCGCCAACCCGACCAGCGCGGTCAGGCCGATGCAGATGGCCACCTGCAATGCGCTCTCGCTGATCAATCCATCAGTCATGTCACCCCCCGCGTCTCGGCTAATATAGGCATCGCGGAGGAAAAGTGCCAAAGCGCCCGGATCGAATCCGACTGGATACGGCTGCTGCCACGCTGGTCTTCGACCTGGCGCAGGGTTGCGCGGCGCTGACCTATGCCGGTGCTCGCCTCCCCCTGACCTGCGACCTCGCAGACCTAGGGAGGCTGGGAGAGCGGGCCGTTGCGCCCAACCAGCCAGACCAGCCCCAGCCAGCATCCATCCTGCCAAACCCCACCCGGGGGAATGCCGGAACCCCGCCGATCTTGATGTGGCTGGAGAACCGGCCCTGCGCATTGGACCTGCAACTCGCTGCGGTGCAAGCGGACGTATCTGAAGCCACGCTCGAGTTTGCTGACGAGCTGGCGGGTGTTCACCTGCAAAGCCGCTGGCGCAGCCTTCCAGCCGGGTTGTTCGAGGTAAGACAATCGCTCACCCTCACCGGCCATGAAGCGATCCTGCTGGCCTGCGCCTCGCTGAGCCTGCCGCTGCCTGCATGGGCGACACACCTTCGGCATTTCAGCGGTCGCTGGGCACGGGAAATGCGCTCGACCGTCACCTGCCTGACCCAGGGGCCATCCCTGAGTGGCGGCTCGCAGGGCGGACGCAGCGGCTTTGGTGGCGGCCAGTGGCTGCTCATCGAGGAACAGGACACTGGCGAACATCATGGGCGCTGCCTGGGCCTGCACCTGGCCTGGAGCGGCGATTACGAGTGGCGCATCGAACGTGCTGACGATAGCCGCTTGCAGGTCACCCTGGGTGCCCGACTGGATCCGGGTGAAATAAGGCTGGGCACCGACCGGGGATTCGATGCGCCACCCGCGCTGCTGGCCTTCTCCAGCGCAGGCCGCTCCGGCCTCGCCCAACTGTTTCATCGTCATGTGCAGGAGGGTGTGCTGCCGACCAGCACGCGGGGCAAGCCCCGTAAGGTCCACCTGAACACCTGGGAGGCCTGCGGTTTCGGCCAGTCGCCGGAGCGACTGGAAGGCCTCATTGAGGAAGCCGCCAGCCTCGGTGTCGAGCGTTTTGTCCTGGATGATGGCTGGTTTGGCAGTCGAGAGGACGATCGCTCGAGCCTGGGAGACTGGCAGCCCAGGCCCGACGTGTTTCCGCACGGCCTCGGCCCTTTTGCAGAGCGGGTGCGTTCACGGGGCATGGACCTGGGACTGTGGGTGGAGCCGGAAATGGTCAGCCCCGACAGCGACCTCTACCGGCTCCATCCCGACTGGTGCCTGCATGTGCCAGGCGCCGAGCGCGCCACCCAGCGCCACCAGCTGGTGCTCGACCTCACCCGTGCGGAGGTTGCCGATGACCTTTTCCGGAAACTCGACCAGCTGGTGAGCGAGGCCGACCTCGCCTACCTGAAGTGGGATCACAACCGTCCGCTGTTTCCGAGAGCAGGCCGTGCGCATGCACAGACCCTCGCGCTCTATGCACTGCTCGATCGCCTGCGCGCACGCCATCCAGCGCTCGACATCGAGACCTGTGCCAGCGGTGGCGGGCGGGTCGACTACGCCCTGCTCTCGCGCTGCCACCGGGTCTGGCCCAGCGACAACAACGACCCGATCGAGCGCCTGCCCACCTTGCAGGGCTGTCTGCAGTTCCTGCCCTTAGCCGTCTGCGGACACCATGTCGGGCCCGATCCGAACCCAATCACCGGGCGCAGCGTGTCCATGCACTTCCGCTCGCGTGTCGCCGTTTTTGGCCACTATGGCATCGAGGCAGATCCCGGCACCATGACGGCGGCAGACAGGGCCGTACTGGCTGCCCACATTGCGCTCTACAAGCACTGGCGGGACGTCCTGCACGCCGGCACCCTCCACTCACTGGGCGCTGGCCAGGGCGGCTACGGCTGGCTGGCCTGGCACGGTACGCGCGGCCTGGCCCTGGTTGCGCAGACTGAATACCCGCAGGATCACGACGCGCCTCCGCTGGTGCTCCGTGGGCTGGATCCGGAGGCGCGCTATCGGGTGAAGCTGCCCGAGCCCTGGCCGGAACCCGCCGCCAGCCGCCTGCCCCATCAGGCGCGGTGGCGATCGGGCTGGGAACTGCCTGGCAGCGTCCTGCTGAACGCCGGACTGCCGCTGCCCCTGACGCATCCTCACACGGCCTGGCTCATCGAACTGGAGCGCACATGAGCGACGCAACCCTGCTCGGGGTCTGTTATTACCCGGAGCACTGGGCCGAAGAACAATGGGCAGACGACGCCCGTCGCATGCGTGAACTGGGCTTGTCCCGCGTACGCATCGGCGAGTTTGCCTGGGCCCGCATCGAACCCGCGCCTGGCCTCCTAGATTGGACCTGGCTGGATCGCGCAATCGGGACGCTTGCCGGGGCGGGTCTCAAGATCATCCTGGGCACGCCTACCGCCACGCCACCACGCTGGCTACTGGATGAGATGCCGGACATGCTTGCCGTTGATGCCGAAGGCAAGCCGCGCCAGTTCGGCTCACGCCGCCACTACTGTTTCTCACATGCCGGCTATCGAGCGCAGTGCCGGCGCATCGTGGGCGCCATGGCCGGACACTTTGGCCGCCATCCGGCGGTGGTGGCCTGGCAGGTGGACAATGAATATGGCTGCCACGACACGGTCCTCAGCTACTCAGAGGCGGCCCGGCAGGCCTTTCGCCAGTGGCTGGCAAAGCGCTACGGGCATATCCAGGCACTTAACGAGGCCTGGGGCAACGTGTTCTGGAGCATGGACTACGCCGACTTCGAACAGGTTGACCTGCCGAACCTGACCGTGACCGAGGCTAATCCCGCCCACCGGCTCGACTTCCAGCGTTTTTCTTCCGACCAGGTGGTTGCCTTCAATCGTGAACAGGTGGAAATCCTGCGTGAGCTCTCTCCAGGCAGGACCATCACCCACAACTTCATGGGCTTCTTCACCGACTTCGACCATCATGCGGTGGCAGCCGACCTCGACGTTGCCTCCTGGGACAGTTATCCGTTGGGCTTTCTGGAACAGGCTGATTTTCCCGGGTCGGACAAGTTGCGCTACGCCCGCCAGGGCCATCCAGACATCGCAGCCTTCCATCATGACCTCTATCGCGGCTGTGGCAGGGGGCGCTGGTGGGTCATGGAACAGCAACCGGGGCCGGTGAACTGGGCGCGCAACAATCCGGCGCCGCTGCCCGGCATGGTCCGGCTGTGGACCATCGAGGCTCACGCGCACGGGGCAGAGCTGGTGAGCTACTTCCGCTGGCGCCAGTTGCCGTTTGCCCAGGAGCAGATGCACGCCGGCCTGTTACGACCCGACTCCGTCGAAGATCTGGCCGCTGGCGAAGTCCGACAGGTCGCCGGTGAACTGCAGAGGCTGGGCGCGGCAGGCCCCGCACCGGCACCGGTGGCCCTGCTGTTCGGTTACGCATCGGAATGGATGACCCGTATCACGCCTCATGGCGAGCGTCAGCGTGCCCTGCGCGCCTGTTTCGAGTGGTACTCCGCCCTGCGCCGACTCGGCTTGGATGTGGACATCCTGGCGCCGGAGTCTGATCTCTCGAAGTATCGGATGGTGGTGGTGCCCTGCCTGCCCTGGCTTTCCGAACAGGTAGCAGAGGCATTGGCTGGCCTCGAGGCTCCAGTTCTGATCGGTCCTCGTGCAGGCAGCAAGACCCGCGAGTTCAGTATCCCGCCCGCGCTTGCCCCCGGGCCACTGCAGCGCTACCTGCAGATCAAGGTCGTGCGCGTTGAGTCGCTGAGGCCCGGATGGAGCGCCAGCGGGCCCGGCTTTGCCATCCAGGACTGGCTGGAGCACCTGGAAACCGACCTGATACCGGAACTCTGCCTCGACGATGGCCACGGCGTCCTCTATCGCCAGGGCAACCTCCGCTACCTGAGCGCGGGCCCGGATGAACGCCTGCTGGGCGGCGTCCTGCAAAGCCTGGCCGCCGAGGCGGGGCTCGATCCCATCCTGCTGCCCCAGGACTTACGCGTCCGGCGGGCAGGAGACCTCTGCTTCGCCTTCAACTACGGACCGTCTGCCCTGTCCCTCGCTGGACTCGGCCTGATGAACTCACCGGCCAATGGACACTTCCTGATCGGTTCGGTCGACTTGCCCCCGGCAGGCCTCGGAGTCTGGCGACAGCAAAAGGCCTGAAGCGCCACGCTGGTATGCTTGTGCGCTCATGCAAGGATCGACCGATTCCTGGGATTTGATCGTTATTGGGGCCGGCACCACCGGGCTGCCGGCAGCCATCTTTGCTTCACGACGGGGCGCGCGAGTGCTCCTGATCGACGCCGCCGGGGACATCGGCGGCACGCTCCATCTCGCACACGGGCAGGTCAGCGCAGCGGGCACCCGGTTACAGGTCGACAAAGGCATCCATGACGATCCGGATGCCCACTTTGACGACGTCATGCGCATCTCGCGCGGACTGGCTGATCCGACGCTGATCCGCCGCATCGTCGACGAAGCGCCCGCCACCATTGATTGGCTGCTGGAGGCAGGCCTCGAACCGCTGGCGGAGCATCCCGTAAACGGCCAAATGCCAGGGCGAGAGGGCTATTCCGTCCCGCGCTATCTTTGGGCTGCAGACCAGGGACGCTCGATCCTTGCCGTGCTGCGACGGGAACTGCAGCCCGAACTCGATAGCGGGCGGGTCGAGCTGCTTCTCAACACCCGTGTCACCGACCTTGATCATGACGCGCCAGGGCGCGTCACTGGGGTCAGGCTGGCCAACGGGCGTCTGGCCCACGCTCGCCACGTACTGCTGGCGACTGGCGGCTACGCCATGAATCCGGAGTTGTTTCAGGAACTCTGCGGTTGTCCGGCCTATGCGGCAGGCTCCTATCCCTACTCGCGGGGCGATGGACTGAAGCTTGGCATGCGCGCGGGAGGGATGGTTCACAACGGACATCTGCACCGCCCGGGCTCGGGCTCCATACTGGACTCAGTCGAGTTCCCGGCGAGGTTCTACGCCCGCTTCAACACCACGCCCCAGCTGCGCGCTCCGTGGGAAGTGTGGGTCAATGATCGCGGCGAGCGGTTCATCCGTGAGGATGAGCCCAATGCCATGACCCGGGAAGAAGCGCTGCTGGCTCAGCCACTGCTGCGCTATCACGTGATCTTCGACCGGGCGATCCTCGATCAGTCGCCATCGGGCATTCCGGACTGGGAACGTTCAA
Source organism: Gammaproteobacteria bacterium (assembly GCA_030830595.1). Lineage (GTDB taxonomy): Bacteria > Pseudomonadota > Gammaproteobacteria > Steroidobacterales > Steroidobacteraceae > SG8-30. Next base: position 7,647 of record JAURMS010000184.1, read on the forward strand.
GGCTGATCGAGCACTGCAACCAACATCCTATGTTTCACTCCGCAGACAGCTTGGATTTGCTCGCAAACAGGGCAGGAATCAACGCCATCGGGCTGCAGGCAACCATCGATCAATACAACAGGTCAGTGCGCGAAAGGCACGACATCCTGGGTCGTGAACACCTCCCGCTGACCATCACTCAGCCGCCGTTCTATGCCATTACCCAGGTCGGGCACTCGGCAGTGTCTTGCGCCGGCCTGAAGGTGGACGATGGCCTGCGGGTGCTTGATGAAACCGGCGCCCCGATACCGGGCCTGCTGGCAGCCGGGGAGATCCTTGGCAGCGGGGCCACGCTCGGACGAGCCTTCGTACCGGGTATGATGCTCACCCCAGCGCTCGCCCTCGGGCGCTGGCTGGGCCTGACACTAACCATGGGGAGCACGCCGGAATGAGCGCCGCGGAGTTCATGGCACTGGACATCAACAGGTGGTCTGTCGTGCTTTTCTTTGCCGCGATGGCGGTGGAGATCTTCCTGATCCTGGTCCTGCACCTGCGGGGCCGCTATGTGACCAAGGACAGCGCACTGAACCTCTTCGTGGGCCTTGGCAGTCTGCCGGCCAATGCAGCCGCGGCCTTCATCACCTTTGCCTTCCTCGGCCTGGCGCAATCAATGCAGTGGCAGGCCATCCCCATCACCTGGGGCAGCTTCCTGCTGTGCTTTGTACTGGACGACCTCCGCTTTTACGTGCATCACCGGATTGCCCACCGCTGCCGCTGGGTATGGGCCATGCACGTGGTTCATCACTCGAGCCAGGAATACAACCTCTCGGTTGCGATTCGCCAGGCCTGGACCAAGCACTTCACCGGCACCATGCTGCTGAAGGTGCCGCTGGTCCTGGTGGGCTTCGACATGGGGATGGTGGTCTTCTGCGGGGTGCTGAATGCCACCTATCAGTTCTTCCTGCATACCGAAACGGTGCGCAAGTTTCCCCGCTGGTTCGAGGCCATCTTCAATACCCCGTCGCACCACCGGGTGCACCATGCCAGCAACCCGCGCTACCTGGACGCCAACTATGCCGGCACGCTGATCATCTGGGACCGCCTGTTTGGCACCTTTGTTGAAGAAGGCGAGCAACCGGTCTACGGACTGGTCAGGAATATCGAGACCCGTAACCCTATCAGGGTGCTGTTCGCGGAATACGGGGCAGTATTTCGTGACCTGTTCACGCGAGGGCTGACGCTGCAGCAACGATTCAAGTACCTGCTCGCCCCGCCGGGTTGGAGCCACGACGGCTCACGACAAGGCACCGATGCCATCCTTGCTGCGGCAGGCATCGACAGAAAAAATCGGCAGCCAAGCCGGTCGTCGGTTCAGGCCCCGCCCGTCTCGAGGTAAAAGGCGAACGTCCCCAGCCAGTGGCCGCCCTCGTAATGCTCGCCGGTCACGGCAGGCAGGGCAACCGAGCGGTGTGCCTCAAGGCTTGCCAGCAGGCTTGCACGTCGCGGGTCGTCATCGGCCAGCGCACCAGCGATCCCGGCCAGCATCCAGGCGCGACTGAGATTGAGCCCGTCGATGTGAGCAAGCTTCGGATCCGAGCGATCGGTGACGATGGCAGGCGCCAGCCATCCCGCACTGCCATCGACCGGGATCTGCGGCAGGAAACCAGCGAGCCACCCCGAAAACTCAGCTGGGTCCAGCACCCGGCGCATCAGGTCCGCCTCGGCGAGGCAGGGTGACAGGAAGTCTTCGCCCGAAGGCTCGTAGTGCAGAGGGCACTGCCTGTCCCCCAGATAGAAATCACGCGCCCGCTGCCCGACCAGCGTCTGCAGGTCTTTCCGACCCGCGCTGCGTGACCAGTCCCAGACCAGGCCCAGCGCGAAGGCCGTTTGGTTGTGCTCGCCAGTGCGGATCGGGTAGCGGAGCTTAGGCAGCCAGGCAGCGATACGCGAAGCGGCCTCCCCCTCGAGGCCGGCCAGCTCGGCGGGGTGGCGCAGTTCGGCTGCAAGTTGCAGTAACCAGGCCAGGCCATAGGGTCGCTCGAAAGAAGTACGTCCCGGACCGCGCAGATACGCAAGCTCCACTTCCAACTTGTCGGCGGTCAGACTCTGTGACAGCGCTGCCCGCGCGGGAGCAGCAAACTCCGCCTCTGGAAACCGGACTACTGCCCGAGCCAGCAGCCAATGGCCATGCACCGCCGAGTGCCAGTCATAGCAACCGTAGAAAGCTGGCGTCAGTTCGCGCGGCGGGCGGGCGTCCGCATCGCCCTGCAGCACGTGGGCAATCTTGTTGGGATACTCCACGTGCACGCAATTCAAGGCCAACTGCACGAAGCGGCCGGCTGCCGCCGCATCCAGGCCAGTCGTGCCGGTTTGGGCTGCTGCCGGCAAGGAAAGCCCCAGGATCACCAGTATCATCATGACACGCATGAGCTTACTCCCCCATGATTTAGGGTAGTCTGGACCATCAGCCGGTTGGCTGCACACGAGGGGCTTGCGCATGTGGCCATTAATCGCTCCCGACAACGAGTTCGCGCTGTGGAGCGTGCTGCTGGCGCTGGCTGCCTTCGGCTTCTGGTGCGAGCGCTACGCCTGGGGCAGGCGTTACTCAGGCGTGATGCTGCTGATCGCCGCCGCCATCCTGCTGTCCAACCTGCGCGTCATTCCCACGGCCTCTCCTGTTTACGACGTGGCCTGGAGTCTTCTTGTTCCACTGGCCATCCCGCTGCTGCTGTTCGGCGCGGACCTGCGCCGCATTCTCCGGGAGTCGGGTCCCACCCTGGTGGCCTTCCTGATCGGAAGCGCAGGGGTCGTGGCTGGCACGATGGCCGGGCTTTCGCTGCTGGACCTCGGTCCACAGGAAGCACAACTGGCCGGGGTTTTTACCGCCACCTACATCGGTGGTTCGCTTAACTTTGCAGCGGTGGCGGAAGCCACCGGGTTTCGCGAGAGCAGCCTGCTCACGGCCAGCGTGGCCGCCGACAACGTGGCAACCAACCTGCATTTCCTGCTGATCATCGCCCTGCCAAGCTTGGCTTGGTTTGCCAGGCACTTTCGTAACCGCTATGGCGCGCAGGTGAACCTGAACATCAAGTCCGATGCTCCACCCTTCACGCTGCCGCAGCTCAGTGTGCCAGGCCTGCTGGCGGCCCTGTCGCTGGCCTTTGCGCTGGCCTGGGCAGGACGCTGGTTGGCGGCACTCGCGGGCTACCCGCAATTCGCCATCCTGGTGACCACGCTATTGGCACTGGCCGCAGGGACTCTTGCACCGAGGCAGGTAGGCCGTCTCTCCGGCCACCAGGAGGCCGGCAGCGCACTCATGTACGTCTTCCTCGCGAGCGTCGGGGCGGGCGCCGATGTCCGGGCCTTGCTTGCTGCAGCGCCTATCCTGTTCGTGTTTGCCTCCGTCATCATCTTCGTCCATCTCGCGGTGCTCTTGGTGGTCGGCCGGCTGTTCAGGATCGACCTGGCCGAGATGGTGATGGCCTCGGCCGTCGCTATCGGTGGTCCTGCAAGTGCCGGGGCCATTGCTTCAGCCAAGGGCTGGCAGTCCCTGCTGATTCCCGGCGTGCTCTGCGGGTCGCTGGGCTACGCGATCGGCAGCTTTATCGGGGTGGCGGTGTTTGGCTGGGTGAGTTCATAGGGATTGTCCCGGACGGCTTAAGCAGCCCCAGCGCCACGGCGTTCGGCCTTCGCGGATCGGCGGCGCCTTCGAGCCGCTCGTCGCGCACCGCAATGGACTGCGTGCTGCCCATGGTGCGACCGACAGCCACCTCATGCCCACGCGCGCGAACGCCCTCGATAACCTCCGGGCTGAAGCCCGGCTCCATCCGGAGCGTCGGCGACTTCCAGTCCTGGGAAATGCGCGGTCGGTGCGAGGCCTCGGCAACGTTCAGGTCATGGTCGATGACGTTCACCAGCACCTGCAGCAACACGTTGATGATGTCGCTGCCGCCCGGGGTACCGGTGACCAGTGACAGGTGTCCTGCCTCGTCGAGCACGATGGTGGGCGCCATGGTGGACAGCATCCGCTTGCCGGGCGCCAGGGCGTTGGGGTGCGGCGAGTCGGTATCGCGGAAGGTGAAGTTCCGCATCTGGTTGTCGAACAGGATCCCGGTGCCAGCCGCCACCCAGCCGCTGCCGAAGGAATATCCCAGCGTATAGGTATTCGATACCGCGTTGCCCTCGGCATCGACCACCGAGTAATGAGTGGTTTCCTGACTCTCGGCGATCCCAAGCGGCCACGGCTCGACAGACGCCGCCGGCGTCGCCTGTCGAAGGTCGATGGACTTGCCAGCCTTGAGCGCGACAATGGGGTCAATGAATTCCGCCAGGGGTATCTCGGAATAGTCCGGGTCACCGAGCCAGGTGCGCCGGTTGGCAGCCGCCCGCTTCATCACCTCCGCCAGCAGGTGC
>JAURMS010000185.1 GCA_030830595.1 Gammaproteobacteria bacterium
CACTGGCAAAACCAGGGATTGGGCCGGTAGGGATAGTGAAGATCATCGCGAAAAACCAGCGGTGGCCGGCCTGCAGGGATCAGGGCTCCGTTGAACCCGGAGCCCTCAAGACAGCCTTCGAGGCGTCGGGTCAGTTCATGCAGATGCACCCGATAGGGGTGGTTCGAGCCCTTCATCGGTGTTTCTCCGGTAAAAAATGTCGGTTATCCGACCGATTGCATTGAAAATTAGCCAAAAACCACTAAAATTGCGCGACTCCGCGATTTCTGTGCCTTCAAAGGGCGTTGAGTTTGCGGAGTGAGCGATGGATCCAACTCTCTTAACTCTCTCAAACTGTACCGGGGTATAGAACATGACTTCGAAGATTTTTGGCGCCGTGGCGCTGGCCTTGATCCTTGGGGCCTGCGCGAAGAAGGAAGAAGCGGTCGTGATCGAGGAGACTGCTGTCGAGGCCGCTCCTGCGGAAGAGGCGATGCCTGCTGATGAGGGCATGGCCGCCGAGGGCGAAGCCGCCGCCGAGGGCGAGGCTGCTGCCGAAGGTGAGGCCGCCCCTGCCGAGGGCGAGGCTGCCGCCACCGAGTAAGACTGTCTTTCAAGGCAATCTTGGCCGGGCGGATGGCGCGGAGAACCCGCGACGCCGCCCGGCTTTCGTTTTATGGGGCATCACCATGACGGTGCGGATCCGCGATGCCGGTGCATCGGCCGCAGACAGGGGTTGGATTCTCGACAGTTATCCGCTCTACGTTGCGGATCTGGCGCAGGGCGGCGTGGGTGGCCCGTTCACCGGACCCTCCGCTGCAGCGCTGCGCGATGAACTCGCGAGTCTCTGGTTCAGCGCCCTGAGCAGCGTGGTCGTCGTTATCCTGCGAGATGGAGAGCGGGTCGGCTTCGCCCGAGTGCAACGGGAAACCGTGCCTGGTTCCCGGCTCCAGATGAGCTATCACCTGACTGATTTCTACGTGGCAGCCGCGGTGAGGCGTCACGGCCTGGGTCGTGAGGCAGCCAACCTGCTGTTCAGGCGCTTTGCCGGTGCCTGGCACGTCAGTGGCTCGGCCCGCGACCGGGTATCTTTGGCATTCTGGCGCTCGGTCATCAGTAGCTACACAGGTGGTCGCTACACCGTGCGCAGGCAGGGCGGCGAGCTTCGCCATAGCTTCCAATCTGCCCCCGATGGAACCTGAAACCTTGAAACATCACCCTGAAGGAGTGCGCCATGCCGCTGCGGATCACTTCACTGGTCAGCGCCTGTGCCGCGCTGGTGATTGGCATGCCGTGGGCTGAGGCCATGGCCGGACAGCGCGGTGTAGGCCTGCCGTTTGCCACCCGCTCGGAGGTCATGGCTCCCGAGGCCATGGCGGCCACCAGCCAGCCGCTGGCGACGACTGCGGCGCTGGAGATCCTGCGACAAGGTGGCTCTGCCGTGGATGCAGCCATTGCAGCGAATGCCGTGCTGGGGCTCGTGGAGCCGACCGGCTGTGGCATCGGTGGCGACCTGTTCGCCATGGTCTGGGACCCGGGCACTGGACGGCTGCACGGACTGAACGCGAGTGGCCGATCACCTAAGTCACTCGAACTCGCCTATTTCCAGGAGCGGGGCCTGACCTCCATCCCGCCACGCGGGCCTCTGCCCGTCACGGTGCCGGGAGCGGTGGATGGCTGGTTTGAGCTCCACGCCAGGTTCGGTCGATTGCCCATGGCCACCCTGCTGCAGCCAGCCATCGCCTATGCGGAACGTGGCTTCCCGGTGACTGAGGTGATCGCTGCCGCGTGGCAGCGGAATGCGCGGCTGCTGGAGGAATACCCCGGGTTTCGTGAGACCTTCATGCCGGCTGGCCGCGCACCTGCGAAGGGCGAGATGTTCAGGAACCCGCGCCTCGCCCGAACGTACCGGCTGATCGCCGAAGGCGGCCGACAGGCCTTTTACGAGGGGGAAGTCGCCCGCAGCATCGCCGAGTACGTGCAGGCTCAGGGTGGATTCCTGAGCTACGAGGACCTTGCCGGGCACCGCTCGGAATGGGTGGAGCCGGTCTCGACTGATTACCGCGGCTATACCGTGTGGGAGCTCCCACCCAATGGCCAGGGCATCGCTGCCCTGCAGATGCTCAACATCCTCGAGGGCTTTGACCTGGCAGCCATGGGCTTCGGCAGCGCCGACGCCCTGCACCTGCTGGCCGAGGCCAAGAAACTGGCCTTCGAGGATCGCGCGCGGTTTTACGCCGATCCCGACTTCGCGGAGATCCCCGTGGAGCGGCTGCTATCCAAGGACTATGCCGCCGAGCGTCGAGCCCTGATCGATCCCGCCAGGGCGGCAGCTGCCTATCCGGCAGGAGACATGCCGGGCGCACGCTCGGACACGGTGTACCTCACGGCCGCCGATGCCGAGGGCATGATGGTGTCGCTTATCCAGAGTAACTACCGGGGCATGGGCTCTGGCATGACCCCGGGAGAGCTGGGCTTCGTGCTCCAGGATCGCGGTGAGATGTTCTCGCTCACGCCAGGTCATCCCAACTTGCTGGAGCCGGGCAAGCGGCCGTTCCACACGATCATCCCCGCCTTCGTGACCAAGGACGGTGAGCCCCTGATCAGTTTCGGACTGATGGGTGGCGACATGCAGCCGCAGGGCCACGTGCAGATCATCATGAACCTGGTCGATTTCGGCATGAACCTCCAGGAAGCCGGCGATGCCCCCCGCCTGCGCCACGACGGCTCGAGTCAGCCGACCGACGAGAGGATGACCGATGGCGGTGAGCTGGCGCTGGAGGACGGCTTCGACCCGGCCGTGATCGAGGCACTGCGCCGCCGGGGTCATCGGCTGGCGTCGGAGCGGGGAGACTTCGGCGGTTACCAGGCCATCCGCAGGAATGCCCTCGGCAGTGGCTACATAGGCGCGTCAGAGTCGCGCAAGGACGGGCACGCGGCCGGCTATTGAGCCTCGCGCCTGGCGCCCGAGGCTGGGCGTATGGCTGCCCGGGTCTTGACGATCCCCGACTCGAACCGCAGTTCGATGCCCACCTCGCGGCCCGCTGCCAGCGCCTCCGTAAGGCCCATGAGCATCAGGTGCAGGCCTCCTGGCTCCAGCACGATCCGCTGGCCGGAGGCGATGTCCAGCGGCTCGGCGCGACGCATCCGGGCAACCCCATCGACGATCACCGTACGATGAATTTCCACTGCGGGAACCCCTTCCACCGCGACGGCCAGGAGTCGATCGTCAGCACCGCCGGTGTTATCGATCACCAGGTATCCGGCTCCCATGGCAGCGCCAGGCGGTGTGGCCCGCAGCCAGGCGTCTTCGATGACCGGCGCGGCCGTTGTCAGCGAGGGTAGCAGAGCCAGCCAGGCCAGCCAGGCTGAACGGCTAACCACGACGCTTCCCCTTGGCCGGCTTGCTGCCCAGCGATCGGGCGAGGTAGGGCGCCGTGTGACCGAGACCCGAGCCCGCGACTTCCTCGGGAGTGCCTTCCGCGATGATGCGGCCGCCGCCATCGCCCCCCTCGGGACCGAGATCCACGATCCAGTCCGCGGTCTTGATGACGTCCAGGTTGTGTTCGATCACCACCACCGTATTCCCCTCGTCGCGCAGGCGATGCAGCACCCCCAGCAGTTGCTCGACATCGTGGAAATGCAGGCCTGTCGTCGGCTCGTCCAGGATGTAGAGGGTGCGACCGGTCGAGCGCTTGGAGAGTTCCTTGGCGAGCTTGACCCGCTGCGCCTCGCCCCCGGAGAGTGTGGTGGCGTTCTGGCCCAGGCGCAGGTAGGACAAGCCGACGTCCACCAGCGTCTGCAGCTTGCCGGCCACCACCGGAATGGCCTGGAAAAAGGCCAGTGCGTCCTCGACGGTCATCTCTAGGACGTCGCGGATGCTGCGACCCTTGAAATGCACTTCAAGGGTTTCCCGGTTGTAGCGCTTGCCCTTGCACACGTCGCAGGGAACGTAGACATCAGGCAGGAAATGCATCTCCACCTGCAGCACGCCGTCGCCCTGGCAGGCCTCGCAACGACCGCCCTTGACGTTGAAGCTGAAGCGCCCCGGCTGGTAGCCGCGCGAACGGGCCTCCGGGGTGGCCGCGAACAGGTCGCGGATCGGGGTGAACAGCCCCGTGTAGGTGGCCGGATTGGAGCGTGGCGTGCGCCCGATGGGGCTCTGGTCGATGTCGATGACCCGGTCAATGGCCTCCAGGCCCTCGATGGCACGGCAGGGCGCGCTTTCCTGTGAACTGCCGTTGAGGTGCATGGCCACCTGGCGATACAGGGTGTCGTTGACCAGCGTGGACTTGCCTGAGCCCGAGACGCCGGTGACGCAGGTCATGAGGCCGAGGGGAAAGTCGACTGAAATGTCCTGCAGGTTGTTGCCTGTGGCGCCCACCACGCGCAGCACCCGCTTGGGATCGCGTTGGCCGCGCCTGGCAGGGACCTGAATGGCGCGTCGACCAGACAGGAACTGACCGGTGACCGAGTCGGGCTCGGCGGCGACCTCGGCCGGCGTGCCCTGCGCCACGATGCGGCCACCGTGGACTCCCGCTCCGGGGCCGAGGTCAACCACGTGGTCGGCCTGGCGGATGGCGTCTTCATCGTGTTCCACCACGATCACGGTGTTGCCGATGTCACGCAGGCGGTGGAGGGTGTCCAGCAGTCGCTGGTTGTCGCGCTGGTGCAGCCCGATGGAGGGCTCGTCGAGGATGTACATCACGCCGACCAGTCCACTGCCGATCTGGCTGGCCAGCCGAATCCGCTGTGCCTCGCCGCCGGAGAGCGTTTCCGCGCTGCGGTCGAGGGTGAGGTAGTCGAGGCCCACGTTGACCAGGAACCCAAGCCGATCGGAGACCTCCTTGACCACCTTGGTGGCGATCTCGCCCCGCCAGCCCTCGAGCTGGAGTTCACCGAAGAACGCCAGGGC
>JAURMS010000025.1 GCA_030830595.1 Gammaproteobacteria bacterium
CGCGCTTGGGCGTGAAGCGGCCCACACGGTCCACCTCCCGGGTGCGTCCGGTCGACATCACGCGAATCTTCTGGCCCCGCCGCAGCGTGCCGTTGAAGACCCGCACCAGCGACACCACGCCCACGTAGTTGTCGAACCAGGAGTCTACGATCAGGGCCTGCAGCGGCGCCTCGGAGTCGCCCCGCGGCGCGGGAATCCGCTTGACCAGCATCTCCAGCAGGGCCTCGACATTGAGGCCGGTCTTGGCGCTGACCCGCACCGCATCGCCAGCCTCGATGCCAATGATGTCCTCGATTTCAGCGATGACCCGTTCCGGCTCAGCCGACGGCAGGTCGATCTTGTTGAGCACCGGCAAGACCTCGAGGCCCTGTTCGATGGCGGTATAGCAGTTGGCGACGCTCTGGGCCTCGACCCCCTGCGCTGCGTCCACCACCAGCAGTGCACCCTCGCAGGCCGCCAGGGAGCGGGAGACCTCATAGGAAAAATCGACATGCCCGGGAGTGTCGATGAAATTAAGCTGGTAGGTGACGCCATCCGGCGCCTGATAATCCAGCGTGACCGACTGGGCCTTGATGGTGATGCCGCGCTCCCGCTCCAGGTCCATGGAGTCCAGGACCTGTGCCTGCATCTCACGGTCGCTTAAACCTCCGCAAATCTGGATTAGACGATCAGCCAGCGTCGACTTCCCATGATCCACGTGTGCAATGATGGAAAAATTACGGATGTGCTTCATTGGGACGGCCATCCGCCATTATATCAGTGCCGTCAGCCCGATCCCTCATCGGCGAGGCAGGCCAACAGGCGATCGCGGTCGAAGTGGCCGCCACAGACTACGTGCTCTTCCCGGACCAGCACCGGTACGCTGACTCCCCAGCGCAGCCATACGGCGGGGTCCGCATCGACATTGACGGCCCTGATCGCCAGGAGCCCGGGGCGATCGCCCAGAAATGCGGCCAGTTCCGCGGCAAATTCATCGCAGAGCGGACAACCATCGCGGGTGTAGAGCAGGAGTTCGACCGGGGCGGCGCTCACCGACGTGAACGGCGAGCGCCCGAGACGAGCTTCCTGAGGGTGGCCATGGGCACTTCTCCGACCGCGGTCACCTGATGCCCGGCTACCTGGGCGGTAAAGGTTGAGGCTGCCCCTGCCCGACCGGCGCCGGTCGCGGCAACGCCAGACGGCGCCGAGTGGATAAAGACGGAGGCGGTTGCCAGTCCGTCCGACCAGACCATCTGGGTCACAGGCGATGGAATGTCCCTCAGGTCCTTGGTGTGCACTGCCATCAACTCGAATCCCGGGGGGGCTCCGTCGATGGTCCAGCCCGAGGTGGCACCAGGCCGGTCACGATGTCGCATCCACTTCAGTCCCGAACCGGCGCCCTGGGGCTGTAGACGGTCGTCGGGAATCCTGCGATGCAGTTCGAGGTGCGAGAACCGCATCCGCTCGATCACGGCGCCGCCCTCGTCCAGCACTTCCATCCGCACCGGGAGTGCCGTCTGCTCGTCGATCCACAGGCGCTGACCAAACCGGTACCCGTCACGAGGGCGTACCGAGATGACTGCGGCAGGCCTGCCGTTCAACTCCGGCAGGAGGCCCTCGAGCACGATGTCGTACCAGCGGGTCAGGTCCCGACCACCGCGGGGCAGCATGCCGAGCAGGCTGGCGCGGCCGGGACGATGTTCGGCGACCGCCAGTCCCGCATCGGGCAGGTACACCGTGACCTCGTCGCCGATTCGGGTCAACTGCCGTCCAGGCTCCGTGATCGACACCAGTTTTTCGCTGACCTCGCCGTCACGCACCCGATGGATGATGCGCAGCCTTTCCAGCCGACCATCACGCTCGAGCGTGAATTCACCAATGTAAGACGACGTGTTGACAGCCAGTGACATGCGCTCGAGCAGGTGCACAGCCCCCTCGGTGCCGCCGAGAGCAGCCGGGCTGCCCACCCACAGCAGGACCGAAGACAATAAGGCGAGCAGGCGCATCATCGCTGCGTCGGAGCGGGTTCCTCGTCCTGCCGCTCGACGGCAGGCTGGGCAACGATCGGTGCACTCACTACGCTGCCTCGCGCAATCGGGGAGGTGTAATCTCCATGAGCCAGCAGGAAGGAGGCCAGCTGGGCAGGCGGCAGGAGGGGCGCTGCACCGCTAGCCGGGGTCGGCACCGTGTAGGTGGGTGCGGCAGTTGCAGAGGGCGCAACCACCTCGACAATCTCCACGGGGCCGCCAGCACTGCCGGCCTGCGCCAGGTCAGGTGCCGCGGCCGTCGTCGGCCCCTGCGGACCGAGGCCGGCGTTGAACAAGGCAAGCGTGACCACCGCCACGCTGGCGGCGACACCCAGCCCAGCAAGGGGTCCGGCCCATCCCCTGCGTACAGGCTCCCCCGGCGCTTCGTCAGCGATGGCAGCACTGACCCGGCTCGCCAGCGCGGTGCCCGCCAGCACCTCGTCGTCCTGGCGCATGACCGCACCGATCAGCGAGTAGCGCGACAGGGTCGCGCGCAGGTCGTCATCCCGCTCCAGCCGCTTGAGCAGCAGGGTCGTCTCGGCTTCGGGCAATTCCCCGTCCAGGAATGCCGAGAGTTGTTCCTTGATTGTCTCTGTCATCCGTCCTCACCGTCCCTTCCGAGTCCCCCCTCGAACACGCCCTTCAGGTGCCGGTCAATGGCTTCCCGTGCCCTGAAGATCCTGGATCTCACTGTGCCCACGGGGCAGGCCATGCTGGCCGCGATATCCTCGTAACTCAGGCCCTCGATCTCCCTGAGCACGATCGCCCTGCGCAGGTCCTCCGGCAGGCCGTCGATGGCGCGGTTGACCACTGAGCGAATTTCGTCCGTCAGCAGCAGGCGTTCGGGCGTGTCCGTGTCCTTGAGCCGGGACTGCAGTTCGGCGGCCGCGGCGTCCTGGGCGTCCAGGTCGACGCTGATCGGACGGCGCCCTGCGGACACCAGCGAGTTCTTGGCAGTGTTGATGGCGATGCGATAGAGCCAGGTATAAAACGCGCTGTCACCCCGGAAGTTGGGCAGCGCCCGGTAGGCCTTGATGAAGGCGTCCTGAACGACGTCCTCGGCCTCGGACTGGTCGCGAATATAGCGTCGCACCAGTTTCAGTACCTTGTGCTGATACTTCAGCACCAGCGCGTCGTAGGCGCTCTTGTCGCCCCTCTGCACGCGACGCACGAGAGACAGGTCGCCATTTTCGGACTCGATCGACACTGACTGCGACAGGGCGGCAACGGTATCCACAGACGAGTCAGACCGGCCCATGCGCCGGAAGTTCGACCACTCGTCTAACAGGACCCGACCTCCATCCTCCTTGTGTGATCCATGCAACAGCGAGGCTTCAGTCTAGCAGCCATGGGGCTTCTCTGTTGCACTGCAACGAACGAGCACCCTCAGGCGCCGGAAGCTGGACGCATCGAGGGCTATAGCCGGTATCCACCAGTTCAAGCGCTGCCGGCCTCGGCGCAGTCGCAGCAGTACCCAACCGGTTCCGACCCGACTGCCCGGCAGAAGCTGCGTCTCGGCGGGTCCGTCGCGGTCCATGAAACGAAGTGTCCGTCCCTCAAGCTGAAGACGAGGCCGGGCCTGTCGATGGCCAGGGAGGCTGTTCAATCCCGAGCGCCAGCCAAGGAGAATGATCACATTGACCAGACTCGCGGCGACTGGCGCCAGGCCAGAGGCCCAGGGCAGCCACATCAGCAGCAAGCAGCCCAGGGACCACCCCAGGTGAAGGCCGACCACCGGCCGCGGCCGGATGACGACTTCAACGACCGGTGATGTCACAGATGATGGCCGCCACCGCAGGGTCGTCGGGCAACCCGCGTCCGGCAACCCAGGCCATCAGCAGCGGGTCCTGTTGTTCGAGCAGCCTGGCGAAGGCCGCCAATTCAGGCGCACCTGCCGAGTCCTGATGCCGATCCAGCCAGCCCGACAGCAACAGGTCCAGTTCCTTCATGCCA
>JAURMS010000186.1 GCA_030830595.1 Gammaproteobacteria bacterium
CGCCAGCACGAGTCATCATTCCATCAACTGACGCCCGAGCTGCAAGCGGCCATGGTCGGCGAGATCGCGCAGGGCCAGCCGGAGGGCTGGAGCGGACCGCCAGCACCACTCTTTTATTTCATCGCCCGTAATGACGCCGTCGATGTTTGCTACGGCACGGAGGCGGGTTTTGCCAAGCTCGAGGTGCCTTACATGGCTCACATCGCGCCTTCGCAGCCCTGGTAAGCATGAATTCAGCAGAAAAAGTCGATGCCGTCATCGTGGGCTCCGGCGCAGCCGGCAGCCTGATTGCGGCGACGCTGGCAAAAGCCGGAAAGAAAGTGGTCATCCTCGAAGCCGGCCCACAGCGTCGGATGCAGGACCTGGTCAGTTCGCAGATCTGGTCGCGCAGGCTGAAGGTGCCGGCAGGCACCACCCTGACCGGAGGCAAGGATCCGCTGTCCGTCGGTTTTGCCTCTGGCTGGGGCACCGGAGGTTCCGCGCTGCATCACTATGCCTGCTGGTTCCGCCTGCACGAAGAAGACTTCGAGATGCGGACCCGCTTCGACGTGGGCGTTGATTGGCCCATGTCCTATGCGGACCTCAGGCCCTGGTACGACCGTGTCCAGGAAGAAGTGGGTTTATCCGGAGACGCAGAACGCGAGGTCTGGCGGCCGGCTGGCGCCCCTTATCCCATGCCGCCGCTGCCGACCTTCGCCCAGGGAGAGATCGTCGCTCGAGGTTTCGAGAAACTCGGCAAGCGCACGGCACCACTGCCGATGGCGATCAATTCGGTGCCCTACAAGGGCCGCCCCGCCTGTATCCAGGACGGCTGGTGCGATTCCGGTTGCCCAACCGGCGCGCTGGCCAATCCTCTGGCCACCTACCTGAGCGAAAGCCTGTCGGCGGGCGCAGAGATTCACCACGAGACCACGGTGGCTCGGGTGCTCACGACGCCAGACGGCGAGCGTGCCACTGGAGTCGAATACTTCGATGGCAAGGGCGAGCTGCGTACCGTCATGGCCGACGTCGTCGTGCTGGCCGCCTACGTGTTCGAGATTCCCCGCATCCTGTTGCAGTCCAGGGAGGGCGGGCTGGCCAACGCCAGCGACATGGTAGGCCGCAGCATGATGGCGCACACCACCTCGAACATCTTCGGGTTCTTCGAGGAAGACACCGACAATTTCCTTGGTCGCACCGGTGGACAGTTGGTCGCACAAGACGACTATGCCAAGGATCCCGCCAAGGGATTCATAGGCAGTTCCAGTTGGCTGATTGCCAACGCACTGAAGCCCAATGACTTGCTCGGGATCGTCAACAGCCGAGTCGACCTGTTCGGCCCGGCGCTACACGATTTTTTCCAGAAGGCGGCCAAAAAGCTGGCCACCATGACGTTTGTCGGCGAGAGCCTGCCAGTCCGGGATAACCGACTGACACTCACAGGCGAGAAGGACCGTTACGGCCTGCCCCGGGCCAGCGTGGTTCATCAGTACGCAGAGGACAGCGTGAAGTGCTGGGCCGCCGGCATTGAATCAGGCAAGCAGGTCTTCGCCGCAGCCGGTGCCCGGGAGATCTGGAGCGGCGGTCGCAACCAGATGCACACCATGGGCGGTGCCGTCATGGGGCGTAACGCCGGCGATTCGGTGACCAACAGCTACGGCCAGACTCATCAAGTGCCCAATCTGTTTATTGCAGGCTCCAGCCTGTTCCCGACCACGGGCGGCGTGAACCCCACCTTTACCTTGTGCGCCCTGGCCAGCCGATCAGCGGATTACATGGTCAACAACTGGTCGGGGCTGACCTGAGCAATCCTGTCTCACGTTAAACCTCAACTTTCCGGCGGGTGATAGCGAGTGTCCCGGCCATAGCGCGCCAGGACTTCGGCCTGACGTCTGCGACTGACCGGCACTTCCAGGCCACCACTGAGCTGACAGACCAAGCCGCTTCCCTTGCGCCGCAGGCCCAACACATGGCGGTCAGCCACCCAGTGCGACCGATGGACGCGCATGCCCTGCCCGCGCAGTTCCGACTCTGCCTCAGACAGGCTGTAGAGAAGCATGGTCCGTCCCCGCGGAGTGTGGACCTTCAGGTAATGCAGGTCAGCGGTCAGCAGGACCACGTCCGTTCCAAGGGCCGGGGGGAGCAAGTGAAACAGGCCGACGGCCGGAGGCGGGTCCGCGCTTGCCTCGGGGGGCGCGGATGACGTCGGTGCCGAATCGACTGGGGGACTGACCCCTAACCGCATGACCTGCGGCAGATTGATGAGCAACCAGGCCAGCACGAACGGCGGCGTCAACCCGCCCAGCTCATCCAGCCATTGAGCCAACAAGATAGACGGAGCCTGAAGCACGGCCTCGATGGGGGGGTGCTCCTCGACGCCGAACAGGAACTCCAGTCCCAGCGCAAAAACTGAAAGCAGGAGGGCGGCCAACAGGCCCGACCCGAGGAGGAACCACCAGGCCGACAGCCGCACCGGCAACCGAGCAAGCAGCCACACGCCCGCCAGGATGCAGGGGACGGCGGCGATGCCATGAAGTACCCAGAAAGCCAGGGCACCAGCCCGACCCAGGGCGATCGACCCTGCAGGCTGTATTAACCCGAAGATGGCACCCAGCAGGAGGAAGGCGACTGCGGCCAGCCTCAGGAAGCCGTGATCCAGCAGGCGCTCGGCAGGGTCGGCGACGTGGATGGGAATTGTCATGAAATCAACGCGATGTGCGCGGCATACCGCTCGTGGAAAAACTCGACCGCTGGTGTCTTGACCCCGGCCACGGCTGAACTCTCCCCTATTTTGCCCCACTCACATCGAGCCGGTCAGCCCGCGAGGGGGGCCGGCATCCCCTTAACCATCCGGAGACATATCCATCATGACTTTCCATCCAAAGGCCGCCGCCACGGCGCTGCTGGTATTAATCTCGGCCCTGCCTGCCGCTCAGGCAGACAGCTCCCGTAGTGACCTCGACCTCCGCCTGGCCGGCACCTCCGGGGGTGGAGCCCTCGCCTCGCTCGATGGGGCGCCAGGTCTCCTCAAGGGAGAGGTGGAAGATGGGCTGGGCTGGGGCGTGCGCGGCAGACTGGTCTTCGCCGAGCGCTGGCATCTGTATGGCGAATGGAGCACCTCCAACACCAGCCTTCGGGTCACGCCTACCGAGGCTCCCGGCAACACTTCGGCCGGGGTGGACTCGGACTTCGACCTCGACCGCATCTCCATCGGCCTCGGTTACCAGCAGCCCATCAACGACGAGTGGTCCTGGTTCGGTCGCCTGACGTGGGATCTCATGGAATTCGGCGACTTTGACCAAGTCGTGCTGGCAGAGTCTGGGCCTGTCACCCCGGTCGACCTCGACGATAGTGGGCTGGGGGCAACCGTAGGGGTTCGCTGGGACAAGCATGATTGGGCGCTGTCCGCCTGGGCACGCTACACCGCTGTCGGTGAAGTCGTGGCAGACGAACGCGGTAACCGCTTCGACAACGACCTTGGGGGCGGCCTGCAGCTGGTGTACCAGTTCACCGACTCACTGGGTCTCGGTGTCGATTACGAGCTGAATGACATCGACACCTGGTCGGTCATCTTTCGTTATCGGTTCTGAGAGCGGTGACTAGCCTGCCATCCGCTGCAGGTGCAGGAACTCACGCCGGGTCTTGGGTCCATAGGTCCTAAAGGACGGGTCGGGATGCTCCAGATAGTCGCGGCGCATGGCCGCGAGGGCATCCC
>JAURMS010000187.1 GCA_030830595.1 Gammaproteobacteria bacterium
GCCATCCCGACGTCATGGATTTCATCCGGGCCAAGCGCGAGAACGGCCGTCTGCGCCAGTTCAACCTGTCGCTGCTGATCACCGACGAGTTCATGCAGGCGGTGCGCGAGGACGCCGACTGGAAGCTGGCGTTCCCGCTGTCCGAGGCTGAATACGATCCGGCGACCCACGACCTCACCAATGCCGAGGAAATCGTCTGGCGCGAGTGGCCATTGCGTGAGCGCTATGTGACCAGCGAGTCCGGCCTGGTGGCTTGCAAGGTGTACAAGGTGCTGCCCGCCCGGCGCCTGTGGGACATGATCATGTCCTCCACCTACGATTTTGCCGAGCCCGGCTTCGTGCTGGTCGATCGCGTCAACGAGATGAACAACAACTGGTGGTGCGAAAACATCCGCGCCACCAATCCCTGCGGCGAGCAGCCGCTGCCGCCTTACGGCTCCTGCCTGCTCGGGTCGATCAACCTGACCCGCTTCGTCCGTCAGCCCTTCGCCGATGCGGCCAACTTCGACTGGGAAGAATTCCGCGAGGTCGTCCGGGTGTTCACCCGCATGCTGGACAACGTGGTGGAGATCAACGGCCTGCCGCTCGGCCGGCAGAGGGAAGAGATCCTCCGCAAGCGTCGTCACGGCATGGGCTTCCTGGGGCTGGGCTCCACCATCACCATGCTTGGCATGAAGTATGGTTCGAAGGATTCGGTCGCCTTCACCGAGAACGTATCGCGTGAGCTGGCCATCGCCGGCTGGGAGGCCGGGCTCGACCTGTCACGCGAGAAGGGCCCCGCGCCGATCATGACCGAAAAGTTCGCGGTGACGGCCGAGATGCTGCGCAAGCGGCCGGAGATGGTCGAGGACGGCTGGAAGGTCGGCGACCGTATCCCGGGGCGCATCCTGCACGCCCGCTACAGTCGCTACATGCAGAGGCTGGCCGAGGTGGCTCCCGCACTGGTCAAGGAACTCGAGTCGGTGGGCGGGCGCTTCACCCATCACAGCTCGATCGCCCCCACCGGCACCATCTCGCTGTCGTTGGCCAACAACGCCAGCAACGGGATCGAGCCGTCCTTTGCCCACTACTACTTCCGCAACGTGATCCGCGAGGGCAAGAAGTCCAAGGAAAAGGTGGACGTGTTCTCGTTCGAACTGCTCGCCTACCGGGAACTGGTCAATCCCCGTGCGGTACCGAATGGCACCACCGACGCGGAGCGCCTGCCGGATTACTTCGTGACTGCCGACGACATCAGCCCGAACCAGCACGTCGACATCCAGGCAGCGGCCCAGAAGTGGGTGGATTCCTCCATCTCCAAGACGGCCAATGTCCCCACCGACTTCCCCTATGAGGGCTTCAAGGACATCTATCGCTACGCCCATGAGCAGGGACTCAAGGGCTGCACCACCTTCCGCTTCAACCCGGAGGCCTTCCAGGGCGTGCTGGTGAAGGAAGAAGACCTCAAGAACACCACCTACGTCTTCACCCTCGAGGATGGCAGCGAGGTCGAGGTCAGGGGTGACGAAGAGATCGAATACGACGGCGAGGTGCATACCGCAGCCAACCTGTTTGACGCGCTTAAGGAAGGCTATTACGGCAAGTTCTGAGCGCCGGCACATCCAAGGACATCGAGCATGAGCAAGGTCAACATCGGCAAGAAGATCGTCAAGTACCAGGTCCGCAAGAAGGACGAGGTCGCTGCGCAGGACAAGGGGCCCGTCCGAGCCGAGGCCAAGGCCCGCAAGGACGGCAAGGTCGTGTGGATGCACGAGAAGCTCGAGCGTCCCGACGTCCTGATCGGGTCTACCTACAAGATCAAGACGCCGGTTTCCGATCACGCGATGTACGTGACCATCAACGACATCATGCTGAACGAGGGCACCGAGCACGAACACCGGCGGCCCTTCGAGATCTTCATCAATACCAAGAACCTTGACCACTTCCAGTGGATCGTTGCGCTGACCCGGATCATTTCGGCGGTATTCCGCAAGGGGGGCGACGTGGCCTTCCTCACCGAGGAGCTGAAGGCCGTGTTCGATCCCCGCGGTGGCTACTGGCAGCCGGGCGGCAAGTTCATGCCCTCCATCGTCGCCGAGCTCGGTTTCGTCATCGAGCGCCACCTGCAGACCATCGGCCTGATGCCTGCGGCGGAGATGGACGAGGCCCGCAGGGCGCTGATCGAGGCCAAGCGGAAGGAATGGGCCGATCGCGACCGGCAGTCCGATGCCTTCGCCGAGGACAAGTACCCGGAAGGCGCCCAACTCTGCGCCAAGTGCAGCACGGCCGCCGTCGTGATGATGGACGGCTGCATGACCTGCCTGTCCTGCGGCGACTCTAAGTGCGGTTGACCCCGTTGCTGCGCGGGTTCGCCCGCGCGGCAGCGGCCATCAGCCCCCTGTTGCTTCTCGGATGTACGGCGTTGCAGGCCTACGACGGGCCTGCCTTGCCGCGTGCCGAAGTGGCCATCCTGCGGGCCGACCCGGTGCTGTCGGCTGGGCTGCCCGTGGAAGTCGTCCTGCGCAAGGTCGACGAGACGCCCATTCCACCGGCCCGAAACGTTGTCGCCGTCCTGCCCGGGGCGCACACGCTGATCGTCGACTGCAGGCTCCCGGCGCAGGGCTCCACCACCCGTTTCGTGCTCGAGGTCGAAGTCGAGGCTGGCACCAGTTACCGCATGGAAGCCGACGCGACCGCCCGCGAGTGCCGTGACGTGAGCCTCCGTTAGCCGCCTCGTCCAGGGCTATACTTCGCCGTATGATCCTGAGGGTACTGATCCTGGTTGCTGCCATGTGCGGTGGACTGCAGGGAGCCCGGGCAGACGTCTTCCTGGCTCGTGAGCCCGGTTTCCAGATGGCGGACCGACTGGTGCTCCGCAAGGCGGAACGCCGACTCACCCTTTATCGCGAGGGCCAACCCCTGCGTAATTACCGGGTGTCGCTGGGCTTGCTGCCTACCGGTCACAAGGAACAGGAGGGTGACTTCCGCACACCGGAAGGGCGTTACATGTTGACCCGCCGTAACTCGGAGAGCGAGTTCTTCCTCTCCATCCAGATCTCCTATCCGGATGCTGCGGATATGGCGGCTGCGGCGCGCAGCGGTGTCTCGCCCGGTGGCCTGATCATGATCCATGGCTTGCCCAACGTGATGCGCCATTCCCGCGACCGCTACCTGGCTACCGATTGGACTGACGGCTGTATTGCGCTGTCCAACGAGGACATGCTGGAGGTCTGGCTGCTGACCAGGCCGGGGCTGCCCATCGAGATCACCCCATGAGCCAGCGCGAAGACCTGACCACCGTGATCGGGGCGAGGGTGACGCCCAAGGGCATCCTGGAAAACCTCTCCCAGCAGGAAGTCAGCAAGCTGCTCGATCGAGGACAGGGCGGCCTGTACCCGCTGTTCCGCCAGTGTGCGCTGGCCGTGCTCAACTGCGGCTCAAACAGCGACGACGCCAAGTTGCTGTTCGACACTTACCGCGATTTCGACATCCGTATCGAGCGCCAGCCTTGGGGGATCAAGCTGAAGCTGGCCAATGCGCCGGGCAGCGCCTTCGTCGACGGGCAGATGATCCGCGGCGTGCGTGAGCACCTGTTCGCGGTCCTGCGCGACATCGTCTATACCTACAACGAGGTCGTGCCACGCTTCGACTTCCAGGATGGCTCAAGCATCACCAACGCTGTGTTCAGCATCCTGCGCAACGCCCGGGTCCTCGACCACAAGGGCAAGCCGGACCTCGTGGTGTGCTGGGGCGGGCATTCCATCCCGCGTCATGAATACGAGTACACCAAGGACGTTGGGTACGAGCTCGGCCTGAGGGGTCTGGATGTCTGTACCGGCTGTGGGCCCGGTGCCATGAAGGGCCCCATGAAGGGTGCCA
>JAURMS010000188.1 GCA_030830595.1 Gammaproteobacteria bacterium
GTCGTCGAGGACCCGCGCACGGGTCGAGTGCAGGCCCTGATGTCGGGTGATCAGCTCGAGGTCGGCAGCGCCATGCTGGCGCTGCGCGAGGAGGAGGGCCTGCCCTGTCTCATCCTCGCGCACGACGCCCTGGACCGGACCCTGCCGCCGGAAGGGGCGGGGGCCGAGGCGGCGGAAGAAACGGAGGCGCCCGAGCGGGTTCCCGTTCAGGTATTGCCCTACCAGCCACCGCAGGCTGAACGCCTCAAAGTGAGGGGCATCCTGCCGTGGACGCGCATGGCAGCGGGTGCCGGGGCGCTCGTGGTGCTGGCCCTGCTTGGGGTGCTGCTCGCCTCCGTGGCGGTCAGCGTGCGGACCACCCCGGCGGTCGCAGGCATCGATGTGGAGTTTCGCGGGACCTGGCTCGACATCGGCCTTGGTGGGCGATACCTGGTCCTGCCTGGGCAATACACCGTCGAGGTGCGAGCGGAGGGCTACGCGCCGGCCAGCGTGGAGGCCGAGGTGCGGCGTGGACCGGATCAGGTCGTGATGGTGCCGTTGGAGCGTCTGCCGGGGCGCCTCGAGGTGGAGACGGGCGGGGTGAGGGCCCGTCTCGTCGTGGACGGCCGACTGGCAGGCGAATTGCCGGGTACGCTGGAAGTGGCTGCCGGGACGCGGGAAGTGCTGGTGGAGGCCGATCGCTACCTCCCGCATCGCGAGACCGTCGACATCCTGGGCGGCGGTGAAACGCAGCAGTTGACCGTGGCGCTGACGCCCTCCTTCGCGCCGGTGCGCATCGAGTCCGCACCTGCCGGGGCGCAGGTGATCATCGACGGCCAGGCACTCGGGACCACCCCGCTGGAGACCGAGCTCGATGCCGGTCGACATGAATTGCGCCTTGCCTATTCCGGCTACCGGGACTTCACCAGCCCGTTTACGGTGAGGGGTGGGGAGCCTTTGACGGTAGGCCCGATCGAGCTGGGCCGCCCGGACGCCACGCTGCGGGTCAGTACCGAGCCTGCGGGCGCCGACGTCTCGGTGGCCGGCCGCTACCGCGGCAAGTCGCCGCTGGTCCTGGCGCTCTCGCCGGGCATCGAGCAGGAGGTCACGCTCAGCCGCCAGGGCTACGCCAGCGCCGAGCGCTCGGTCAGGTTGGGTTCCGGCGAGCAGGCTCGGCTGGTGGTGCGTCTCGAGCCGGTGCTCGGCGAGATCCGCTTGCGTGGGCAGCCCCAGGATGCCGAGCTGCTGGTCGACGGGCAGCCCCGCGGCGCAGCCAATCAGGTCCTGCAGCTGCCTACGGCGCCGCACCGCATCGAGGTGCGCAAGGCAGGCTTCGCCAGTTTTGAAACCACCGTGACCCCCACCAGCGGACTCGCCCAGACGGTGGAGTTCAAGCTGACGACACCGGAGGAAGCGCGGGCGGCGCGGTTGCCTGCCAGCGTCAAGACCGGTCTCGGTCAGGAACTGAGACTGGTGAGGGGGGGCAAGTTCGTCATGGGCAGCCCGCGGCGTGAGCCGGGACGGCGATCCAACGAGGCCGAACGCACGGTGGAGCTGAAGCGACCCTTCTATCTCGGCTTGCGGGAGGTCAGCAATGCCGAGTTCCGCGCCTTCCGCGCTGAACATGCCTCCGGCATCCACCGGGAGGAGTCGCTGGACCTCGATCGCCAGCCGGCGGTGCGGGTCGGCTGGCAGGACGCCGCGGCGTTCTGCAACTGGCTCTCCGCGCGTGACGGCCTGCCGCCGGCCTACGTGGCGAAAAACGGGCGCCTGGAGCTGGCACAACCGGTGACCACTGGTTACCGCCTGCCGACCGAGGCGGAGTGGGAATACGCGGCCCGCTTTGATGGCCGCGGCGCCACCCGCAAGTATCCGTGGGGAGACGCCTTGCCGGTGGCCGCCCGCTCCGGCAACTATGCCGACCAGTCGGCGATCTACCTGACGGCGGTGGTGATCAGCGGCT
The DNA here is from genome assembly GCA_030830595.1 of Gammaproteobacteria bacterium. Classification (GTDB taxonomy): domain Bacteria; phylum Pseudomonadota; class Gammaproteobacteria; order Steroidobacterales; family Steroidobacteraceae; genus SG8-30. The sequence goes on from JAURMS010000188.1 coordinate 1,943, forward strand.
ATGAGGATGGCTACCAGGTCTCGGCACCGGTGGGCAGCTATCCGGCCAACCCGCTCGGGATCCAGGATCTCGGTGGGAACGTCCAGGAGTGGACCAATGACCGGTATTCCATCTACGTTACCGATGCGTCCAGCAGCTTCGTCGATCCGGTGGGCCCCGAAGCCGGGGAGGCCTGGGTCGTGCGTGGAGCGGGTTGGTTGACCGGCCGTACACCCGAGCTGCGCCTGGCCTGGCGCGATGGTGCGGCCGTTGGCCGACAGGACCTGGGCTTCAGGATCGCCCGTTACGCCGAGTGAGGAGGGTTGCGGTGAGATTAATCCTGTCCTTGAGTGGCCTGCTGCTGGCACTGTCCGCGGTGGCTCAGCAGAGCGTGCCCGCCGAGCCCGCTGCCGAGCCACCGGCAGCAGAGCCGGAGCCTGTGCCCGATCCCGCACCCGCCCGACCGGCGGCGACGGGTCCCACCCCGCAGCGCTTCGCACCCTCCGAGGAAGTGCGCGCGGATTTTGCCGTTTCCTTTCCTATCGATATCTGAACCATGAAAAAAAACCAACCTGGTGAATTTCTCTTCAGCCTGTTCACGCTGCTTGCAGCGGTGATCGTGGTGCATGCCATCTGGGTAGCCATCGTGCGGCCCAATGCGCGGGCGGTCATGGAGGCCCAGGCCGCTGCCATGCAGGCCGATCCCGACTTCGTCCCCGAGCGCTCGGTGTGGGTCATCATCAAGGATTACGAACAGGAGACCTGCCTGATCCTGATGCTCTGGGCGATCGGCATCATCGCCTACAAGGCCAGGGCCACGCGCCGTGAGCGCCAGGCGCTGGAGCAGGACCTGGTGCAGGTGCCCGAGGGCATGCGGATCCTGCCGGAGGATACTCGCGAGTACATCCGCCAGCTGGAGGGACTGGGAGCCACCAGTCAGGGCATGCTGACGGTGCGTGCCCTGCGTACTGCGCTCGGCCGCTTCGGGGCTACCCGCAACGTGCAGGACGTGTCCGAGGCGGCGCATGCCGTGGTGCAGTCCGAAGCTGAGCGCCTCGATTCGGAGCTGTCGATGGTGCGCTATATCGCCTGGGCCATCCCGGCGATCGGCTTCATCGGCACCGTCCGTGGCATCGGTGACGCGCTTGCCGAGGCGCACAAGGCGGTGACCGGCGACATTGCCGGCGTTACTGCGGGCCTCGGCGTGGCATTCAACTCCACCTTCTTCGCGCTGATGCTCTCGCTGGTGCTGATGTTCCTGCTGCACTCCCTGCAGCTGGCCCAGGAGCGATTGGTGCTCGATTCGGGGAATTACCTCGACGAGCGCCTGTTGAGGCACCTGCAGGTCCGCTGAACATGCCCAGGCTGGTCATCGAAGTGGTCGATGCCGGGCTCTCGGCCTGGCAAGACGGCGAACTGCTCGCCGGGCCCAGCCCGGGCGTCGCGCTGCTCGATCCAGCCGGCCTGGTGCTGGGCAGTGAGGCCGTCGCCCAGCAGCGGCTGCGGCCGGTACAGGCCTTCGATCGCTTCTGGTCCGAGCTCGATGCCGACACCCTGCCGCGTGCGGTGACCGGTGCGCAGACCCGCGCGGACCTGGCCTTCCTTCACCTGCAGCGTTTCGTGCAGGCACTGCCTTCGCATGAAGACAGCGA
>JAURMS010000189.1 GCA_030830595.1 Gammaproteobacteria bacterium
AATAAAAGAGTGGTGCTGGCGGTCCGCTCCAGCCCTCCGGCTGGCCCTGCGCGATCTCGCCGACCATGGCCGCTTGCAGCTCGGGCGTCAGTTGATGGAATGATGACTCGTGCTGGCGCTGGGCGTGCTGCTCCAGCGAATCCAGTGATTGCCGGTAGAAGTCGCCGGCCGCTTGCGGAAAATCGACGTACTTGAACAGCAGGAGGGGCTCGGCACTGGCCAGCTGGTCGTCGATATAACGAGAGATCCCGGCTGCCGCGGCGCCAGGCAGCAGGGTATCGCCGAGTGCATCAAGAGTGTGTGCCTGGAGCGCTGAAAGCTGGCGATAGCTCAGCGCTGCCTCCCCCGTGCCGCCAGCTGTTGCTCTTGCCGACATTAACGCGGTGGCAAGCAAGCCGGCACCGACGCCTTTCAGGAAGGTCCGCCGCTCCTGCTCTGCCTGGCCGAGCAGGATAACCGTTTGGCTATTCACGGCTGCAATCTGCCACAGCTTTTTCCAGCCAGCAACAGGGTGTCGGCGTCAGGCGAAGGCAAGGTAGACCCGCTTGTTGTGCTTGCCCTTGTTCTCGACCTTGGTCACCTGCAAGCGCCCGATTTCATTGAGTGAGCGGACGTGGGTCCCCCCGCAGGGCTGCAGGTCAATTCCCGGGATTTCCAGCAGACGGATTCGGCCCGCGCCCCGTGGCAGCTGCACGGACAGCGTGCGCACCAGCTCCGGTTGGGCATCGAGGTCTGCATCGGTAATCCAGCGGGAGGTGGTCTCGACACCGGTCTCCGCAAGCGCATTGATGGCCTCGGTGACCTGGCCCGGATCGATCTCAGCCTGGGTGTCGAAGTCGAGTCGGCTTTTCTCGGCACCGACCTGGCCGCCGGTCACACCGTAACGCAAGACCGAGCCCAGCAGATGGAGTGCGGTGTGCATGCGCATGTGCGCATGACGACGCGTCCAATCGATGCGCGCCGTCACCACGGTTCCCACCGGTGGAGCCTCGCTACCTTCCGCCAGCCTATGCAGGATGCGCCCCGCTTCGCCCTTGCGTGTATCGATCACCGACCACTGCCCACCGTCAGGGGTGGCAAGCGTGCCGGTGTCGCCTGGCTGGCCACCGCCCATCGGGTAAAACACGGTGCGATCGAGGACCACGCCCTCGGGGCCTGATTCCAGCACCGTGGCTTCACACTCACGGAGGTAGGCATCTGCGGTAAATAGTGCGTCGGTCATGGGCCTATGGTAGCCCACTTCTCCAACTGCTCCCGCATCACCTTGCCACTGGTGTTGCGGGGCAGCTCGGCGGCCTTCACGAAGCGCACCTCGCGTGGCAGCTTGTAGCGGGCCAGCTGCGGTTCGAGCATGGCCAGAACTTGTGCGGCCGCCAGTGAGGGGTCGCTGGTGGCCAGGAACAGCACCGGCACCTCTCCCCAGCGTTCGTCAGGCTTGCGGACAACGATGGCTTCCTCGATGCGCGGGTCGGCCAGCAGGGGCCCCTCGATTTCAGCGGGATAGATGTTTTCGCCTCCCGACTTGATCAGGTACTTGGAGCGCCCGGCAAATTCGTAAAGGCCATCGCTTCGCTGTCGAAACAGGTCGCCCATGGGATAGGCGCTATTTATCAGGCAGCTCCGGTCAATGCCGCCCTCGCGCCAGTATCCGGAGAACAGTGTCGGGCCTCGTACCAGCATCTCCCCGACACCGTCCGTGGCCTCCCGCAGTATCAACTCGCAATCCGAGTTGGCACGCTTGCCGAGATCCCAGGTGTCCTGCTCTGCACGCAGCAAGCCGGCAGAGAGCGGCGGCAGGCCGGTTTCAGTTGAGCCGAAGCTGTTCAGGAAAGCGGCCCCGGTCGCGCGGCAGATTGCCTCGATCATCGACCTGGAAACCATGTCTGCCATGCAGCCCACGACTTTGAGGCCTCGTACTGGCTGATTGCGACGGCGTAATTCCTCTAGCACCGGTTCAAGTGTTGCCGGCACCAGCAGCAGCCAGCCGACCTTGCGCGTGACCAGGGCCTCGACGATGGCTGCGGCGTCGAGGCCTTCAATGACGACCACGCTGGCGCCATACATCAGGCTCGACAGGCTGTGTTCGCTGCCCCCCATGTGGAACATCGGCGCCCAGGCGATGAAGGCATCGTCCTCGTCGAGCCCAAGGTCCCGCTGCAGCACCTGCATGCGTGCCACTTCGGCGCGCTGGCTGATCACCGCCGCCTTGGGCGTGCCGGTGGTGCCGCTGGTGAAGATGATCAGCAGCCCGTCCTCGGGTTGGCCGGTTGCCACCTGTGTGCAGTCCTGACCCGCGGTTGCGACGTAATCAGGCAGGGAGGCCCGTCGCAGCGAGCCACCGGCACTCTTTGCAAGCTCGGCAAATTTTTCAGTGTGCAGGAGCAGTCGAGGTTCTACCTGTTCGAGACAGTCAGCCAGTTCTCCTGCCGTCAGTCGGTAGTTCAGGCAGGCCACCATGGCGCCGAGGTGCGCGGCTGCGAGTTGTACCAGAAGATACTCGAGGCAGTTTTCCGCCAGCACGGCCACCCTCTCGCCGCGCACCACGCCATCGGCTGCAAGCTGAGCAGCCAAGGCCTCGACACGCTTGCCGACGGCGGCGTAATCGAGCGCCCGGGAGCCTTGTATCAAGGCTGGTCGTTCGGGATGCAGGGCAACCCTCGCCTGGAAGCGCTCGTGAACGGTGCATCCACTCATGCGGCCGGCCTCCACAAGGTGGCTTCCATTCGCGTCCTGGGCTCGCCGCTGGAGATCAGGGTGGCCTGCAGGGTGAGCCGTTCACCATCGTCACTGGCGCGTGACTCAAGGACCTCACAGGTGACCGAGGCCTCGCAGGGGGCAATCAGTGGTGAGAGAAATCTCGCCTGGAGTTTAAGGACGCGCGAGCCCGGGAAACGCTCCATGACCGCGCTGATCAGGTAAGCCAGGTTGGCGGGGCCCGGTTGCACTGCACCACCCTCTGAGCCATGGATCGGGTTGTCGTCCTTGAGCAGGCGGGACCAGGCTTCGGCGTGACCGTCCGGGACCGTGAAAAGATCGAAGGCGCTCATGTCGACTGGCCCCGCGGCAGGATCCACAGGTAGCTGAGGTCGGAAACCGGATGTCCGTCTGCTCGCTGGATGGACACGCTGAAGGCCAGCTTGTCGAGCCAGCCCAACTGGCGACTGGCATGCCGCGTCAGGCCGTCGATGCGTGCGCTGACGCGATAGTCGATATCGGTTTGCAGGTCTTCATGGAACTCGATGGACAGTTCACCGAGGAAAGGCCCATCCGCGAGGTCGAAATCGCACAGCTCGCACAACCCTCCAATCGATACGCCCAGCGATCTCAGTGAAATGATGGTCGCATGAGCTGGATGCACGCCCTCGCGAGGTGAGAGCGCCAAGTGCTGTATTTCTGCAGCTTCTGCAGGGCTGATCAAGTAATGTCCGCCGGGCAGCACATGCCCGGCCACGGTCGGCGGCGCTGTGCTCAAGGGCTGGTCTCGCCCAGGTTCAGCAGGACCAGCCGATTGTCCTGCATGGCTGGCAGCCCAATGACTCGGCCGGTTGGGTCAATGCCGAGATCGGCGAGCCCGGGCAGGCCGGTCATCACGGTGGAGACTGCGCCAGTCAGGGCGACGCGCAGCAGGGTGCCCGTCATCCAGTCGGTGACATACAGGGCGTCGTCCAGACTCACCAGTCCGTCGAGGTGTCCGATGGACTGTCCGTCGAACAGCACCTGTATGCTGCCATGATCGAGGTTCACCGCCAGCAAGCGTCCTGGGCGAGTGGTCTCGATGCTGCCCTGTTCCTTGGCGGGTCCCCAGGTCGCCACCAGCAAGCGCTCGCCGTCCACCCACAGCCCGTTTGGCCCTTCCAGCGCAGCATCCGAAACCCACAAGGTGGCTGTCGCTCCAGGCAGGATCCGGTAAATGCGATTGCCCGCCATGTCGCTGACGAAGAGCGTGCCATCGTCGGCCACGGCAATGTCGTTAGGCGTGACGGCATCGGGCAGCACGATGGTGCGCAGCACGCGGCGCGCCTCAATGTCGATCTCCAGTACGCCTGCACGGTCCACCGCATACAGCATGCCGCCGTGACTGGTCATGCCGGTCGGCGCATCCAGACCCTCCACCCAGCGTGCTTCCAGCAACTGGCCTGCAGCGGAATAGCGGGAAATCCAGCCAATGCCGTCGCGCGCCACCGACATCCCGCCGCCGAGACTGCTGACGTACCAGCTTTGGCTGGGGGCGTGCCAGTGGGCGCTTTCCGGTGCATCGAGGGGCGGCAGGTCATCCGCGAGCGCAGCACCGCCGAGAGTCGCGAGGGCGAGGCATGTCGACATGAGCGAGGCTCTGTTCAGGTGCATGACGGCATTTCTCCAGTGCATGGCGCATCGTACACTCAGTGCAGCAATCCGAGGAAAGCCCATGCCCGAGGGACCGGAAATTCGTCGTGCCGCAGACCAGGTGGCCGCTGCCATCGTTGGGCGGCGGGCCGATCGGGTGTGGTTTGGCCTGCCAGCGAT
>JAURMS010000190.1 GCA_030830595.1 Gammaproteobacteria bacterium
CCTCCTCCAGCTCGTGAGGCGAGCAACGTGATCGGCCCGAGATGACCATAGGAGCGCGGCGCCTGCTCGGTGACGAGCGGGGGCGACGTCAAGAGGTGCTCGGCAAGCCGCGCCTCTACTGGACCGAGCCGCAGCGCCGGATCTTTGAGTCGCCCTACGCGGTGACGGTCGCCTGGGGGGCGAACGGGATCGGGAAGAGCCTCACGCTGGCCGAAGTGGTGCGCCGGGGGCTGGCGGCAGAGCTTGGCTGGCAGGACAGGGGGCCCAAGGTGGTGCTCCTCGCGGGTAACTCCTGGGGGCAGATCGGTGTAACGCTGTCGTATCTGTGGGAGACGGTGGATAAACGCTGGTTCAAGCCGAAACTTAGGTTCGAGGGCGGGGGAATGAGGGGGCAGCGGCTCCAGATTTTCGATATCCTGGATGGGCCCGGGAAAGGCGGACAACTCCGGTGTGGCACATTCAACGCGGGCGCGGCAAATCTGGCCGGACCTCGGGCGGACCTCGTTGTATCCGACGAGCCGCTGCCAGAGAAAATCTACAATGAGCTATGGCCGCGCCTTTTCGGCAGGAGGGGCCGAATCGTGATCGGCTTTACGCCAACGCTGGGGACATCGGAGGACATCAAATACCTGTGGGACAAGGTAGATGATCCGGCGCTTCCGTGGTTCGGCGAGATTCAGGTGCCGCTTACGCTGGAGGCGGTGACGCTTCACGGGGGACTCGTCCCCTACTCGTGGAGTACGCAAGAGGAGATTGACCGCTTCGAGGCCGGGCTATCGCGCCTTGAGCGTGACATGCGAATGGGGCGCACCCGGACGCCTGCCACGGGTGAGCTTTACTTTTCGGCGTTCGGGCCACATCTCATCGGCCCCTGCAATGTTCCACGGGGAACCAGGATCGGAATCGGCATCGACCACGGGTCGAAGCCTGGGGCCCAACGGGCTATCCTGGTGGCGGTCGAGGGCCTCGGGATCGACGCGCGGGCGTGGGTGCTCGACGAGTACAAGGGGGACGGCCGCACGGAGATCGAGGCGGATGCAGCCGGGGTCGTGGCCATGCTGGCGCGGCACAGGATGACGATTCAGGACGTGGACGCATGGATCGGCGACCGTGCGCACGGCGGATATGGCGGAGTGAACGGCAAAAAGTCGAACGAGATGCTAAAGTCTGCGTTGGCGAAGAGCACGGGTCTGGACATCAACCGCACAGGGTGGCACGAGAAACTGCCCACACCGCTGCGGTACATGTGGCAGCCTCGCAAGCACGATTCATCCCACTGGGAGGGCTTCGACATCATCCACCGGATGACGGTGGGGGACTCGCCGAGGCTCACCCTGTCGCCGGCCTGTGCCCATTTGCGGGCCGACTTCGAGAACTGGAAGGGGTCGAGCAGAGACCCGCACAAGGACGGGCTCGATGCGCTGAGGTACATCCTGATAGACATGATGGCAGGGCGGCCACATTGACCGACGCCTGGAAATGTGGTAGCGGTGGGCCATGGGCGCAGTGAACAAGGGTCTTCAGAAGCGGTCGCCTGTCGAGCAGGCTGCGCTTGCTGTCCGCATCCTCGACGGGCGCCATATGCAGGACGTCCTCCAGCGGCTCAAGGACGAGCTGGGCGAGGCGGCGCTATCGCTTGGGCCCCTCGACATCACCCGCAACCCCCTCCGATCGGCCGTCCTTCGGCTGGCCACGGCATACCGGCGGCCTCCGATGGTGTCGCCCTTGGTGCCGGCCTTTGCCGCGCTGTGGGGCGATTACAGCGCCTCGGTGACGGTCGAGAAGTACGCCAAGGGCAAGGGGCGACCGATGCCGACCGGGCTGCTCAGGGGCGCGGAGGAGGCCCTTGTTTACCGCCTGGGGGCGGGCTGGACGGGCACGCTCCTTGGGTGGTCAGACCGAGCCGGACAGATCATCGTGCAGGCGGTGTCGCCGGATGACCTCGAGGTGCTCTTCGCCTCGGATGACCCGACCGAGCCGACCGTGATCCGTCACCGACGGATGCGGCAGCCACTCGGGGCGGGGGCGATGGAGGAGGCGGTAGACGAGTACGACCTCTCGGACGTGGGCAATCCGGTGTTTCGGGTCATGCGCGCCTCGGTCGCCGGGAATGGCGCGCAGTACGATGCCACGGATCGGTATCTGGAGGGCGGCTACAGCGGCGACGCCTACCCGTGGCGCTATGCAGACGGCACCCCGTTCCACCGGATCGTGATTTCGGGCGATCCGAGGCAACCCTATCGCACGAACTCACTGGTGGAGGGCACTCTTCGGGTTTCGGTGCTCTGGACTCATTGGGCGGCGGCGGTGAGGGATGCGGGCCATCCGCTTCGAGCGGTCGAGGGACTGCGGGCGGTAGGCGCTGGGTCCGATCAGGCCAGCGGGCAGGCCGGGATCGCGCTGCGGCCCGGGGATGTCCTCCAGTTCGAGAGCACGAATCCAGACCGACCGGGTCAGTTTTTCCAGTTTGGACCAGGATTTGACCCGTCGATCACGGGCGCATCTATCCGGGAGTACGAGGCGGCCCTAATGCAGCATCTTGGGGTGCCGACATCGATGGAGCAGACCGGCGGGGCGCCCACGGACCTCGAACACGAGCAGCTGCAAGAGGCGATTGCGGCCACCTACGGCGAATGCAGGCGCCATGATGGCGAGGTCTTGCGCCGAGGTGCAGCGATTGCGAACTCGCACGGAGAAAAGGGCAAATCAGCCCATTCAGAGGGCCCCTATGCGGTGCTGTACGGCGACGAGGTGATCGCCGCACTTGGACCCATGGAGGCAGACACCACAGACGCCGAGGAGGGCGCAGAAAATGGCAGATCAAACACAGGGCGGGGCAACGCTGGAACAGATCGAGGCAATGCTTCGCAAAGCGATGGGGCGGGCGCCAAGGGTTGACCCGGACGAGGATGGCGAATCTCCGCGATCAGGATCAGCAGAGGCCAAGATCGCGCGTTTGGTCGCCGAAAAGAAGGCCCTCCAGGCCGCAAACGCGGAGATGGCGACCGCCTTTGAGGACTACAAAAAGGGCGCCCAGGCCGAGATCGCAAAGGTGCGAGAGACGGCCGCGGGTGAGGTCGCCGGGCTGGCGACTCGGCACGCGGAAGACATGGCGCTGACGAGTCAGGGCGTGACCGATGCGTTGGGCCGGGACACCGTTCGCCGCGCCTGGGACGCCGCCCCGAAGGACAGCAGGGGCAAGTCGCCGGCCGAATGGTGGCAAAAGCAGGTCGAGGCGCACAAGGCCCATGCGGCGAGCCCGGATGACCCGAAGATTCAGGCGCCCGAGGTGCCGATCGCGCTGAAGGGCTATCTTCCGACGGTCGAGGCGCCCACCAAGGCGCAGCAGGGCCGGGGCACCCAGGGCGCGGGGCGCAGTGTGGATGCAGGCACAGCCAGGGCAAGCGTCCAGCCGACGCTGGACAAGGTGCTGAACGAGGCGACCGATCTTGAATCGTTGTTTAAGGGACTTGGGGCGGCGTCGCGTGGCGCCGCTTGACATCGTCGCGGCTCTGTGGTAGCACTCAAGGCAGATAGGGCCATTCGCCGCCGGGCGTCAAAACGGTATCCACGGCCCTCCGAGATACGACATGGGCGCAGGAATTTGGGGCACTGGAACCGGGCTTGGCGATGCCAATATTGCCGTCGCGGCGCGCACGATTCAGCTCGCGCTGAATGCGGCGGTGAAAAACCGCGCGATCCTCGGGCACCCTGTCATCCTCGATTTGATGGCGCGGGATCAGGCCCTCGGCCAACTCATGGGCGAACTCGGGGTAAGTATCGGCCTCACCGACATGGGGACCGGCAAGCTCACGGCGGTTGCTGAGGCCACCGAAGCCACGCCGACCAACTTCAGCGTGACGAACTCGTCTACCGTCACTCCGCTTCGTCGGGCTTACGCTCGCGATGTCACTGACTTCGGCGTCTCGGTGCAGGGCTCCCTGCTTCGCGGCGAGCTCGGCCCGGATGTGGTCGCCATGCTCACGCTTGACGCGGTCGGCTGCTGGTTCAACGACATCGTCGATCGAATCGTGGCGCTCTTCACGTCGGCTACCTACTCGATGGGTACCTCGGGGACCGCCCTTTCCTGGGGTGCGCTCCAGGATGGCGTGATTTCGATGCTCGATCGCGGAAACCAGAGCATGGGCCTTGGCTTCCTGTCTGCGAAGGCGGCTCAGGACCTCGCGAATGACGGGCTTTCGCTCGGCGGCGCGGTCCAGTTCGACCCGGCAACCCGCCAGTTCCAGGCTCAGCTTGGCAAGGGCGCCTACCTCGGCACCCACTGGGGCGTGGACTGGTACCTGAACTCCGAGCTGGACGCCAGCGGCGGAGACACCTACGGCGGGATTGTGACGCCTGGGGCCATCCTGATGAAGCACCAGCGGGTGGCGCTCCCGAGCAACGCGGACCAGGTCTTCGCGACGCCCTTCCTGACCTGTGAGACCCGCCGGCCGGGTGGTGGTGTCAACCGCTACGAGTACGTCAGCCACAACGCGCTGGCTGCTCAGGAGCAGGCCCGCATGGCCGCTTTGATCTGGAAGACCTCTTGATCTGAGGCGCAGAACAATAAAGGCAAAGTCGAGGAGGACAGATGCCTTTTCCCGCTACCACGACCACGCCAGAACCGAGGCCCTCGACGGTGCCTCGGATGGCTCGCCACTCCACAGCGCCGGGGCCGGGTGCACGGCCGCTCATCCTGGCGCGGGCTCGCGGCCCGTGGACGTGGATGGTCCACCCCGCCATGATGGAGTGCGTCGGCGGCTACGTCGTGCCACGCCTGGTCAAAGCCACCCACGAGCCCGGGGCTTACGGCAACGGGCCACAGGGAGGCCGAGGCCACGTCCTGCACCTCTCCAACGAGGGGTGGACGGAAGTGCCGCCAACGGTGCCGGCCGTCGCCTTCGGCATCGATCGGACCCAGGAACCGGATATCCTGGCCACCTATCTGAACGACTGGCACGGCGTCACTGACAAGGGCCGGCCCGTGGTCTATGTCGCAGACGCATGGGAGCGCCCCACCTCGGTCGGAGGCGTCACCGTCTGGAATCGCGATCATGCCGGGTTCGTCGCATGGCGCCGGGAGCTTATCGAGCTGCTCGGGCTCGGCCTGGGGCCCGATGGTGAGCTTTCGGAGGATCAGATCCGACTGGCGACCGAGCCCCTCATGGCCTCCATCCGAAGCGAGGCCATGCGGCCCGGCAAGATGTCGGCAGAACGGGTCAAGGTGCTCGTCGCCCACCTTCCAACCAGTTTCCAGGAATCGCCCGTCGTGCGCGGGCTGCTCGAATCTTCCGCCCGATCCTGAGGTCACACAATGCCGCCGCAAGCCGCCTCCCGTCCCCGCGCCCGAAAGGACAAGCTCGCCACGCCGCGAGATGCTCATGAGTTCGCGATTGCGAACAACGCAGCGGCCTTCCCGGCGATGTATGGCCAGCCGCCCTCGCGGGTCGGGCTCCGGTGGGTGGCCGGGGCTCGTGGCAAGCCGGGCATCAATGCGGACATCCAGGACGCCGCGGAGGCGGTCCGCATGATCGCGGACCCTGACTTCGAGGTGCTGGGCACCAACGCCACGAGCGCTTGCACCAGCTTCAACGCCGAGGGTGGAATCACGCTGACTACCGCGGGCGGCAGCGGCGATCAGGTCATCCTGTGTCCCCACCTCGACGCGAACCAGAGCGCCTGGACCCGGTGGACGTGGGGCACCGATCGGGCCCTGATCTGGGAGGGCACGATCCGCACGGGCGCAGCGATCACCTCGACGAAAATTTGGGCCGGGCTGAAGCTGACGAATACTCCGACGGTCGCCACGGACAACGATCAGGTTTTTCTGCGCTACGAGGCGGGCGTGGCCTCGGGGGTGTGGCAGGTGATCAGTTCGATCGGCGGGACCGACACCACCACGAACAGCACCATCACGGTTGCGGTGAGCACCACCTACCGCTTCGCGATCACCATCAACGCCGGCAGGGCCGCTCAGGTATGGATCGGTGTGGGGGACGCGCAGCCGAGCCTGATTTACACCACTGCGGCACTCACCGATGCCACCGACCTGATTCCCTACATCGGTGTCGAGGCCGCCGCGGCGGCGGCTAAGGCCATCACGGTCTACGGAGAGGACATCTCCAGGTCGGCGGCCTGATGGCAATCACGGATACCCTGTACGCACCCTCGCGGCAGGCGCCGCTTTTGCTCGTCCGGGCCCAGGCCCAGACGATCAAGGCGCCGGTTCGCCACGGGTCAACGGGGGCCCTACAGGCTCCCAGTGCAGGGACCGTGACGATCGAACGTGCAGACGGGTCCGAGCTTGTCTCCGGTGCTGCGGTCACGGTGTCCTCCTCCATCGCGACCTACACGCTCACCCCGTCGGCATCGGAGACACTCGGGGCCGGCTGGTCTGCCTATTGGGACCTGACCATGACGGATGGTCACCTGATTTGGCAGGAGGAGGCGTACCTCTGCGAGTACGTACCACCGTGCGTCATCTCGGCTCACGACCTTTACGGAGTGGTTCCCGAGCTCAAGCACCGCATCCCAGAGGCGCAAGGGCCGGACGGGACCGACGAGGGCTGGCAGCCGCAGATCGACATGGCCTATTACGAGCTCATCCAGGCCCTTATCGACGACGCCCGCAAGCCTTGGCTGATTCGGTCGGTGACGGCCTATCGACGCTGGCTCCTGGCCCGAGCGGTGCAAATCGCGGTGGATTCGATCCCGGCCACGATGGGGGACCACTGGTCGGAAGCCTCGAAAAAGGCGCATTTTGCCATGGTCGCGGCGCGCTCAGAGATGCGGGTGCAGTATTCAAGCGATTCCCCTGGCGTGAGGCGGGCGGGTAGTCCTGTCATCCGGCTGTCGCCGGCCGGGCGGCCCTCGTGGTAACCGGCGCGGCCTACTACCAGACGATCTTGGAGACGCTGTGCTCCTCAATCGAGGCGCTCGACGTCACTGGCTATCGCGACCAGAGCACGGCCGCGGGGCGCTGGAAGCGGGCGCGGCGAGCCACCACCGACGCCGGCATTACCGAGGATCTCGGATTTTGGGTTGACCTGGGTGCTCATGCCACCTTCGAGAAGTCGCTGGTCACCTACTCGGCTGGGGTCGTCTTCGCGATCCGATACCGCCCAGACCAGGACATCAGCGATCAGGCGCGGCTGCACGCGGCGCTGAGGGCTCTCGAAGAGCATCTCCAGGGCGCCGGCTACGATGTTCCGGGCGGCATGCGTACCGTGCCGAAGGGGGCGCAAATCTCGCGACCGCCGGCCGGGGATGCTTGGCTTCAGGTTGACCTTTCCTTCACTCTCATTTTGCCACGGGGGGCCTGATGGCTACCACGCTTTCGGTATCGCTCGGAATCAGCGCGCTGGCGGACTACACCGCAACCACGCCTCACGAGGGAGCGGTCACGGAAAAGCTCCTCAACAACACGGGAGGGCGCCAGTGGACGAACGGCATCGCCTCGGGGCAGGCAGATCGGGTGTACCGCAAGACGGGCACCCTGGCTGCGGCGGCTACCGACTCGTTCAACACGCTGGCGGCGGGCGCGCTCCTCGACGTTTACGGCCAGGGCATCGACCTGGACGAGCTCAAGGGGCTGGTCATCAAATGCACGTCCGGCTCGATCAAGCTCGACGCCCCGGCGGCGAACTTCATCGGCATTTTTGCCGATGCCAGCGACTTGATCAAGGTGCCGCTTGACTGCACGATGGCCTTTGACTTCGGGGCGTCGGGCCTCGACGTGACCACGAACAGCAAGTTTGACGTTGTCGATCTCGCCGGCGGGGCCGGCTCCACCTACGAGCTGATGTTCTGGGGTGCCCAGTGAGCGCGATTCCAAGCAACTTCACCGACGGGTCGCTGACCGTCAGCGACGACGCCGCCCACTCTGCGACGCTTGCGCTTGCCATCGGCGACTTCAAGCTCGCCGGCCTGCTGGCCGATGGGCGACAGATCACCGTCACCGAGAGTCGGGGCGCGGTGGTGGGGGCTCGCAAGGCTGCCCGAGCGCGGCCGACCTTCACCTGTTCGGCGACCCTGTCGAGCCCGGCGGCGGCGTTCCAGATGCTCGTACTCGGGGAGACGGCCGGGTTTACGTCGGTGATCAGCGGCATCGGGGACGCTGTTGGCGTTGACCTGGCCTTTTCCGCCACCTATGGCGCGGAGACGCGGTCGATCTCGGCGCAGGACTGCATTTGCACGGGGATCGAGATCAGCGAAGGCGACCCATCGACCATCAGTTACTCGGGCGAGATCCTGGGGCCACTGTCGGTCACGGGGCCCGAGGGCACGTTTACGATCATCGCGTCGCGCTGACATGCTCTGAGGAGGGCACATGCAGCCAATCACCGTCAAAATCGGGCCACATCCGGCCACCCTTGTCCCGCCGGGGGTCGCTCGCGCCTATGAGGTGCTCAGCGCACAGCAGCGGCACCTTGCAGCGGCCGGCCGGGTGGGCGACGGCTACCTGTTGGCGCTCCAGTGCGCTGCGCTCGGGCTGTGCTGGCCGGTCGGGCAGACCTGGCCCGCGCCCATTCCGCCGCGTCCGCTGCGCCTGGGTGACGAGCTCGTGGCCTGGGGGGAGGGTGTCTGCGAGGGGCTGCTTGCGGCCGGGCACGATGTGGAGCTCGTATCGAGCGCGGGAGCCGCGGCGCTCGACTTGTGCCTGTCGCGGATTCCGCGCAAGATCGAGGTGGATCGGGCCATGGGAAACTCCGAAGCCCCGGCGGCAGGCAGCTCCGGGGCATCCTCCGTCTCTGCCGTCTCTGGGGCAGAGACCTCCGCTGGTGGGACGGGCTGACCGGGGACGAGCAGGCGATATACTACGCGGACGCACTCTTGACCGACGAGGAACGCAAGCGTGAGCGGTAACGAGGTCAGGGTTGGCGAGGCGCGGATCAGGATGGAAGTCCTGGGAGTCGTGGAGCAGCTTGACCGCATAACGGAGGGGGCGGCGTCGCAGTTTGTCCGGGCATCTTCGGCCACGCTCAGCCGCATCAAGGGGGACGCGGTGCAGCGGTGGCCGGTTCGTACCGGCCTGTCGCGGGACTCATTCGAGATCGACAGCGACATCAAGAGCGAAGAGATTGAGGTATCGCTGGCGAACGACGCGCGGAATCGGTGGGGAAGCTACGCCTACAAAATCCGGTGGTCGGTCAGGACGGAAGACAGCATCCGGCGGCAGATCGAGCAGGAGGCGGGCAAGGCGAAAGACCCACGAGGCCGGGCGGCGGCGGCCAAGTGGTGGGCAGCGCGGCTGATGGCGCGGCACGGAAAAGGGGCGCCGAGTGCAGCGATGGCTGGTCGGCAGCCTTGGCGCGTGCTGGTGCGGACGCCGGGCGAGGCGGCGGCTAAGCCGCTGGCGAAAGAGCTTCAGACCGAGCTGGACAAGCTTGCAGGGCGGTCGTAATGGGCGCAGGCTCCTCCGCGGTATCGCTGACCTATAAGGGCGAGCTAAAGCCGCTTATCGCGGACGTGCGTAAAGGTCTGGCGTCCGTCTCTGGCATGACCGAGGCCGAGGCGCGCAAGTGGGCCAAGGACATCGACAAGGGCCTGAAGCAGGTTGCGAAGTCGCAGGCCGGCATGGGGGAAAGCGCGGCGGCGGCGGGCAAGCAGGTCAAGGGGCTGGGCGGGGCGCTGAGCACGGTCGGCATGCAGGTGCCGGACGTGGTATCGCAGCTCTCGTCTGGAACCGGCGCCATGCAGGTTCTTACCCAGCAGGGCCTCCAGGTGGCGCAGCAGCTTGCGGCGACCGGCGGGGCCATGGGTGTCCTCCTCGGCCCCATCGGCCTGCTCGCGGCTGGGCTGGCGGGGCTTGGGCTTGCGTTCGCCGCCATCACCCAGCCGATCGAGCGCGAGATCGAGGCGCAGAAGGCGCTGGCCGAGATCAACCGCTCGACCGAGGCAACGCATCGGAAGTTGGAGGAGGCCTACGTTCGGCAGGCGGTGGCGCTTGGGGCGCTGACCGAGGCTCAGGGCCGGCAGATGCTTGCCCAGGACGCGGCCCGGCAGGCGGTCTTGCAGTTCGCGTCATCGCAGAAGGAGCAGAGAGCCGAACTCGAAAGCACGATCACGTCGAACGAGCGGTATCTAAAGGTCGTCAAGGCGATGCTGTGGGTGTTCCCGCCCATCGCGAAGGCGGCGGACGAGACGTTCGGTTTCAGCGACAAGATCGAGAGCGCAAAGGATCA